>JAQWRO010000031.1 GCA_029243665.1 Gammaproteobacteria bacterium | reverse complement strand
GACCAAGGTCTTTTTTTATCTGAACCTTCTGATCTATTGAAGCTAGGTTTGTCTTTAGACCAAGGTCTTTTTCTATCAGAACCTTCTGATCTATCAAAGCTAGGTTTGTCTTTAGACCAAGGTCTTTTTTTATCTGAACCTTCTGATCTATTGAAGCTAGGTTTGTCTTTAGACCAAGGTCTTTTTCTATCAGAACCATCTGACTTTTTAAAACCTGGTTTGCTTGATTTTGACCAAAAATTATCCTGCCTTCTACCTTTATATCTAGATCTAGATTCAGGTATCGTTTTTTTACCAGCGATGAAGTTTTCAATGTTTTGCCATTTAATTTTATCTTCTTCGGTGATAAAGTTAACGGCTTCACCTTTGGCTTCACCTCTTGCAGATCGACCAATTCGATGAATATAGTCTTCAGGTGCTTGTGGCAGGTCATAGTTGATGACTCTTTCAATATGAACAATATCAATACCTCTTGCAGCAACATCAGTTGCAACCAAAGTAGGTGCCAGTCCTTCCCGAAATTGTTTTATAATTTTTTCGCGTTTTCTATGAGGAATATCACCATGAAGCATACAATTTGGAATGTCATCCATGTTAAGTTTTTCTGAAATAGTTTCTACATGACGTTTTGTATTAACAAAAACAACATTTATTTTAGGATCCTCATTAATTAAACTTCGAAGCATGTTAAATTTATCTTTACCCTTAAGTGATTTATTTGAAACTTTGATGTTTTTCTTGGGTTGGTTTACTTTACCGATGTGAACTTCTTCTGGTGATCTAAGAATAGATTTTATTTCAGTAAGTTTTTGTTTTGGTAAGGTTGCTGATAACAAGACAGTTTGTGGATGATGATCAATATAAGTTCTAATTTCATCTACTTGAGGCATAAATCCTTGGTCCAGTAATCTATCTGTTTCGTCAAGAACCAAATGAGTCACTTGATCTAGTCGCAGATTATTTCTTTGTAAATGATCAATAATCCTTCCTGGTGTACCAATGATAATGTTTGGAGAACGTTTTAGAATTCTTGTTTGTAAATGAAATGGGGCACCACCAATCAAAGCAATTGCTTGAAGTGGGGATTTCTTACCTAATAGAATTTTAGCTTCATGTTCGATTTGCTTAGCTAGTTCACGTGTAGGCACAATGATTAATGTTTTTTGCTTGGATTCAGATAAGCTAATGATGATCGGTGCCAAATAAGCGATTGTTTTACCTGAGCCTGTTGTAGCTGTTGCTAATACATCTTTACCATCCATAATAAAGGGGATGGTAGCAGCTTGGATCTCGGTTGGTTTTGTGATGCCGTTTGTTTTTAATTGTTGGGTCATCCATTCTGGAAATCCAGGAAAATTAAAGTTAATGATGGGGGATTGAGTTTTGTTCATAAATACGTCGATATTTTGATATTAAAAGACCATCATGCCCCTTTTTTTGAATTAAAGCAATCTTTATTTTTGTATATTTTTCAAATCTTTGTGAAAATAAATCAATTTTATCAATGGTTTTAACAATGTTTAATAGAAAGTTATTTTAAGAATACCTAATGGCCGCGGTCATTCGGCCATTAGGTGATCGTTTGGTATCAATATAAGGTTCTAAGACATTAGCCCTAGTGCGATCAATGGTACAATGTTAAATACCAGTATGTACAATTCGTATTGTCCAATCCATCCTAAGAATCGCATTTTAATATTCCCGGCATCTTTTTTTGGAAGATGATGTATGTTTAAGTAGCGCTTGATAAGACTATCTTTTAAATAGATATAGCTCAATAAAACGAGTATATATATGATGATGTTAATATAGAATACATTTAATAAGAAAATAGTTAAATTCATTAGGGTTTCTCCTTTGGGAAAAAAAGAGCTAGTTTTATACTAGCTCCTTAAATAAAGTTTATTTCAATAAGTTGAGATAAACTGCAATGAGAGGTACGATGTTGAAAAATAAAATTAGAAGTTTATATTTGCCCATCCATTTTAATAGCATTATTTCAAAGTCACCTTTGTGTTTATCGCCTAATTTTAAAAGACGTAAGTGAAATCTTACTAAACCTTCTTTAAAGTAAACGATTAAAATATATAATATTAAATAAATGACAATATTTATCACAGCCATGTTTAGTAGTAAATAATATAAGTCCATAATGACCTCCTATTTATTATTTTGCCTACGTTTATTATAGCACAAAATCCACGTTAAGGTTTTATTAAGCATCTATCAATATAATAAGAAAATAATACTAAGTGATTGTTATGTTTGAAAATTTATTAAAATCAATAAATGAATTCTGGATTTCTTTCTATAATTGGTGGTATGGTTTGTTACCAGCTACAGTAGAGCAAAGAAAATCCCATATTAAAACGCTTGTCGAAAAAAACAAGCGTGCAGAGTTAGAGCATAGAATATTACATAATTTTACACAAAATGATAAAGATGTATTAGTAACGTATGCAATAGAATATAAAAATCATAATTTATTAAAATTTATTAGACATAAGGTCCTTGGATATAATCCTAATCTATCTTTTAATAATGGTAATTTGCTGCTTGAAGCTTTTGAGCAATCTGAAAAATGTTTTGTTGAGTTGCTTTCAATGCTTCTATCTAGTACCACACCTATGAGTGAAGCTGATAATAAGTGTATTAAGCATGTGTTGAAGCTTATTATAACCGAAATAAAAGCAACAACAGATGATAGCAGAAGACAGAGTATGCTAAATATTTATAAATCATATTTAGTTAACTTACTTCCATACCAACATAATCTTTTGGATGAAGAGATCTCGATATATGGTTTAGTTGAAAAAATGTATGCCATCTCAGAACAAAAGAAATTATTAGAAAAAGAATTTGATATTCAAATGCCTTTAAGTCAAGACAAATCAATTCAAATGAATAAGTTCTTATTTAAAGTACTTAATGGTGACAATGCTACCAATGAGCGGCATGAACTTAGCTTTATAGATGAGACAATTGATTTTGAAAAATCACTTTATGATGATGAAGGTAATTCTCTGCTTACTCGCTTGTTAGCAAGAGAAGATCTAACACTTGAACGTATTCATATGATTACTTCAATGAACTCAGATATCACATTGGATTTTATTGAAGACGATATGTATTCGTTTAAAGACATTGAGCAAATGTTCAAGACTTTAACTGTATTGGTGGACAATAAGTCTCCGTTGGTAAATGAAGTACGAAAATATGCAAAAGAAGCTTTTAATTTTGTTTGTAATAAAAATGAAATTCAAATCAATAAGAAATTAACGATTCATCAGACAATCAAATTATTCAAACGTCTAGATGATACAAGTTGTGAAGCTGCAAAAAGAACTTTTCTGTATGATATGGCGGCAAATATTAAGAAAGGTCAACAAAGACAACTATTCATACAAATGTTTGATGACAAGCGAATTGATGCACAAGTATTTCAAAACATATGTACTTTATTGCCTGGAAGATTCTCTTTAGAGGATTCTGATATCAAATTTTTATTAAAAAAGAAAGATTTTTCGGTTGAAGTAATAAGTTCTATTTTAGACCATTTTGAACTAGGTGAGCAGCAAATGTCTTTGATCTTTAAGTTCTTGAAAGAGCATAGTAGGACATATGATTCAATAAGGTATAAAGATATTTATTTATGGCACACAAAATTTAGTCAAAATTTGGTAAACTATCTTCATAATAATATCACTGACTTATTTAGGGATGAAGATTGGAAATTGCTTTTTTCAATCAATTTAAATAATTATGAAACAGTAAAAACCTTATACTCACATTATATCTTTAATTTAAAAGAGGGTAGTGATTTTAATCCCTTTGTTCAAGAAAGTATAACTTTATTAGCTGATGCCATTAATCAAAATGCAAAGGATTTCGCTGAGTATGTTTTGAGTGTTTTGAATGAAAATAATTACATTAAAACCCATGATGGTCTATTGATGCATTTGCAAGGTGTTACATTTGAAGCGGCTTATAAATTTCTAAAAGAAATATCATATGAGCAAATAGATGAATTGATGTTTGATTTGGCTACGTTTTATCTGAATAGTAACCGTGGCGCCTTTGTGAAAGTTGGCCTGGAGTCACTTTCTAATATGCCAAAAGAACTTTTAAATAATATTTACGTTTACATAGTTGAAAATGAATTAGGTCATAAAGACATTCTAAATTTAATACGGCCAAGGTCGCTAAATACAGGTTTGGAAAATGATCTAAAATTACTTGAAAGATTATTTAGTGTTTCAAAGAAACAAGATTACACAACAGTTTTAGAACTTTTTTCTAGAATTTTATTTGAAAATGTTAATGTTTATGCATGGTCTGACGACAATCTTGAGCTTTTATCTAATATTCTAAATAATAATCTTCATGCAAAAGAAGCTATGAAATCTTTCTTGAAAACACATGAAGATAATCAAGATGTTTTTCCTCTTTTTGCAAGATGTATTGCAAGTCTTGTGACATTAGAGGATCAAGAAATTTTTCATAAGGTATCCAAGCATGTATTTGAATCATATGTTTTAGATGGAGATCAAGACATGCTTGTAAAGTGGTTCGAAGGCGTTGAGTATATTTCAGGTGACGTCTTACAAGTTCTCCTTAAAGAGCTAGATGTTTTGCCAAAATTATTGACTGGGTTTGATCTATATGAAACTAAACACTATGATCGCTTTATCAAGACATTCATTAAATTATGTGCTCAAAAAGATATGAACATGCAATTGTTAACAAAAGGTCTTGGGCTTGATGATGTTATTTTGATTGAGGAATTGGCAGATTCTATAACTGAATCTAGAGTGTATTTTAAACAGAATAAATTAGCTATTTATAGCGAAATATTTATTAATTTATTAAGTCAAACTCGGTTTGAGGAAGAGAGCTTTGAAAATGTATTGTTATCTATTCAAGATGAATTAGATGAGTTTAATACTCACAAGGTGCTCAATATAGCGATTAACCTTGCTATGGATAAAAGTAATCATATTAAGCGATTTAATTTTGTGGTTAATAAACTTCCAAATAGGTTTGTATCGACGTATATTGCATCAAGTAACCAAATGACTTTTTTAGCTTCATTAGAATCAAAGGATAATATAATTAATGGCATGCTTTCATATACAAATGCTAAAAGTAATATTATCCAAAGAAGATTATTAAGTGATCATCCGATGCTTCAATTGAATGACCAGCAGTTAGTCTTAGTTTGGAGTGAATTATTATCAGCACTTAACACAAATACTAGATCAATTGAAAATGTTTTATGGTTTATGGATCAGTATTCTTATAAAGGACATCTGGCAAAGCATTTTTCTTCTTTCGTGGAAGGCTTGCCAAGAAAGTCAAAACAAGTATTTAATAAGTTTGTTTATCAGGTTAGTAGACAGGCTAATGCTAGTAAGTTTATTGATGGTTATTGGAAAGAGTTAAGGAAATGGAATATGAATTCAAACGAGATTTTTTTGACTAATAAGTATGATGTTTCGCCATTTATAATCAATATATTTAATACCATCGATGATCTTTTAGAAATGAGTACGATTCAAAGGGGGAAACTAGAAAATATGTTTGAGTTGATCAATAGACTTAGCATGTTCCCCTTGAGTCTAAGAAGAAAATATGCGATTAAAAATGATCTTTATGGAAAAATAATTCAATTGGAAGTTCGCTTAAATCCACAAAATGGTTCTGGCTCAACACTTATTGAGCAAATGACTAGTAGTAATTATGACTTTATAGGTGATAATTTAAAGGCATTTATAAATATGATGGGTTATGACCTTGTAAAAGATTATTATGCTATGATTGATCAATCTAAAATAAATCCTGATGATATTATTGAATTTTTAATGTTAGAGCGTAATAGAGGGCTCTATAGTTATGATTTTGATACAAATAATATTAAAGGAAAGATTCCAAATAATTTATTCCTTGTAGATCATTATAAAAAAGCATTTATATCAATGATTACTTATGTTTTAGATGAAGTTGGCGATAGGGATGGTTCAGTTTTAAATATGCTAGAGTGGATAGAGTTTGACCAACTTGTCAGGAATATTGCAAAGTATGATACGAAAAAAGTTGATTTTAAAAAGTTAGCAGTAGTTATGGGTATGGCTCCAAGTGGTTTTAAAGAGGAAGCTGCTAGAGTTAAAAAGATTGTTTTAGATAAAGAAATCATGGAAATAGAAAATGTCATGAGCAAAATAAGTGAACAAATAATCTATAAAAATAAAGTTCGTGATATGGCTATGGTAGATAAGCTAACGACTGACCTGTTATTGCTTGAAACAACTTTGGAAAAATTAGATTCATATGCAAATCATGAGGTGAAAAACACATACACCAATGATATATTGCCAAAATCGTCAGTTATTATTAGTTGTTGCAAGGGTTTAACTTCCAGTGAAGCCATAATTGATGCGCTTGAAAAGTCACCTGAAGGTAGGAAGTTAATTAAAGATCTGCATTCACCAGAAATGAAATCTTATTATAGTAAGTTCTTTCAGGTTTCTATTAAAAAGTATTTGGAAGTTCATAAGCACTGTCAAAAAATACTTAATAATGGTTTGAGTATATGTGAAAGCATGTCATCTTCTATAGAAAAGCATGCGCTTATAAAAGACATCTCAGAGATAACTGAAATGCCACAAGCTTCTATTGTAAAGTTGATAGAAGAGCTCGACAACATATTATATATCATACAGTTTATAATGACTTGGTATCATGTTTCTGCCACTGAAATGACTGCAGAAGATAAAGCAATTATTTTGAAAGTGATAGATTTAAATGGCCCATATCTTTTTGATGGTTTGCTGGATGATTCTAAAAACGTAAATCTCCATTATGTTGATAATTATTTTGTCACCAATATGGAAAATTTAAAAGCGCTAGCAACTAAACGTGTTCTATCTGGAAGTAGAGCAAGCATGAATGATCTCCAGGGTCTATTTAGCATTGCTGATAAAAGCGGTCAGAATGCTCAACAAAAAGAAAGTGCTACCTATGGTGCAAAACGTTTATCCCAAATGTTTGGCTTAAACAAGTAATTAAGAGGCCAAATGTTCTTTTTGCCAAATTGTGAAGCTTCTTGAATAACATCCTAATAGAATAAATAAATAGATGTATGTAATGTAAGGAAGTGCAACACCAGTCATACTTAGTTTAACACCACACATAATACTAACAAGGGTGACAAGTGCTATTAATGCCAATACTAACAAACTAACGCATATGTTAATGAGTAAATTCATGAATGCAGTTTTACCAATTTGGCACGATACTTTGAAAAAATCTACTGGTTGATCTGTGGCCACAGAAATAATATTAAAAGAATACCATGTGGAGACATAAAGAAGAATCAATGTGGATAGAATAAAGCCAAATAAGCCTAAAAAGATCGTCCAAAATACTATAAATAAAATTTTATATGCCAAAACTAAATAGCTTTGTTTAAATAAATGTATGCTGAAAATAGATGAAGGCTCTTCTTTATTAACAATAAATCTCATTTGTAATACATAACTTTTAAAGATATAAAAAAAGCTAAAAAAGACTAATGCTATTTGTAGTAGGCTTGTTAATTCGGCAGCTGTGCTCCAAGTTCTATGGTCTCTAAAATTTTTGTCAATATATAAAGATGCAAATAAATCGATTAGCTGCATTGCTACAAAAATTGTGAAAGGTGCTAATATTATCTTTGCATAGGTTTGTCGTTCAGTTTGAAATGAAGCAAGCTGAGCTTTAACTAAATGATAAGTTGCTTTAAACATCTTTTATTTCTCCTGGCGAAGGCTTTTTTGCCATAAATTAAAACTTTGTACTAAACATAACATAATAAATATTTCAAAATAAATTTGAATAATAAAGATCGCTACATACCAAATTAAATTTGGGGTAAAATATAGGGTAATTTTAAAATATACTACACTTAAAATTAAAGATAATACCGTTAGTAAATAATTTACGAAAAAGAACTTCTTAAGATGAAGTATATGACGATAAAATGGAATGTTAATGTCAGATGCAACTGCAAACATATTAAAAACAAACAATGAAAAAATTACTGGGGTAGAGATAAGGTATGATATAAAATTTGAAGCATACATATATATGTTCGAGACATCTGCATTAACCTGCATACCACTTTGGCTAAATGTATTAACCAATGAGTTTGTGATTGCATTTGACTGTGTTGCAAGTGGATTGATGGTTGAATAATCAAATGGTATAAACCAATTTAGTAAATAAAGCAAGAATACTTGTAAAAACATAACTATTGATGATATCAAAAAAGTATAAGAAATATAAAGAAACGCTTGTTTGGAGTACTTTAGACTGATGATGTGTTTTGGTTTTTCATCTAAGGTAATAAGTCTAATAACATTAATTGTTAATTTGGATAAAAGAAAGAGTAGCGGAAAAGCTGAAAAAAATATAAGTATGTCACCATTTCCGTAACTTGCCATTCTTTGATCTACAAATTGAACATAGAAAAAAATAAAAGCAAAAAAGATGATCAGATAGAAAACTGGTGCGATTAAAAGAATCTTAAGGTATGACCGCCAATTAGTTTTACAATGACATGCCTGCAGTTGAATTGTTTGTAAAAGCGTTCTAAACATAAATTCCTCAATTTTTCAATAATATTAAATTTATATCAAATTGAGGTTATTATTACAATTTATTTTTTGGTTATAACCCCAACCGTCTTATTTGATGATGCTTTGTTCCATCTGGGTTTTGATTTTTTCTTTTTTTAGGTGCAATTGGACGTGAAACTCTAATGGGTCTTTTTGCGAAAATAGAAACCATCGCTTTAATAAATATGCCGAGGTATTGGAGTTCTGTAAACCGATGGTGCGATTGTCTTTCTAGTGTGCCGAAAAAACTAATGGTTCGCACTTGATTACTTAAATGGGGCATATTTTGTTGTCTGAGTGTTGCCTCTAGATTCACCAATTCAAACAGAGATGCATCAGTATTTGCCATGATGTTTCCAGAAAAAGCAGACCTAAAACAGTTTAATAAAAATCTTTTTGTATCTAGTATTGTGTTATCGTGTTTTAAGTTAATGATTTCGAGTATAGTGATCAATTCACCAATATCTTCTATAATACTTTTATCACGGGTACTGTTCTCATTACTAGCACGATAATAATCAACCATATATGGTTTTTCGCCACTGACACCACCACCGTCAGATTGATCTAATAAAATTTGCATTAATGTCCCAGGGGCCATCACCTTGCCGTCATAATCAAGCCAGGTAAATAAATCTTTATAATCTTGTTCACTGTAAAGTTTTTTCGCACCTGTTCCTTCTAATAAAAAACGTTTAACATGAATTTTTTCGGGATCTTCTTTTTTGGTATATTTTCTAGAAAGATTTGCAATATCACTAATATCATGTGTTGAATCTTTAATATTCTCTGTTAATTTGTCTCCTTCATAGCTTGTTTGAATCATGGCACATTGTCCAAGCCAAACAATGAATTGAACACACATAAA
>JAQWRO010000004.1 GCA_029243665.1 Gammaproteobacteria bacterium | reverse complement strand
ATCCTTTGTGCAAAGAAGTATTAATAGGGATAAGTATCTAGGTAGTAAAGTACACATAAGTTTTTTCTTGTTTGGTTTTCAAGGTGCTGCATAGCGGTGTTTCTTTAAGTGTGTTGAATAGTTTGTTGAATGTTTGTGTTTTGCCCTCTATTTCAATGCATTCTTCGTATATGGTCAGATGGTTAATGGATAATGAAGAGATTTTTGTTAAGATGGTTGGGATATTAGTTTTTAGGTGTTTTTTGTGAGTCGAGTCAAAAAAACAAAAAATATAAATTACAATAATAAATACATATTTAATCATTAGCGCTATCTTAAAAAAAATAGACTATGAAAACTATACCGGGATAATTTGTTTAAGAATAAAAAGGATGTTTAGTAAGTATATTCGGCAAAAACTTTTTATCTGCTTGTGTCAGCGCTTTTCCTGGAAACACATAGAATGATCTTATCGCACATGATACAGGGCTTTTTGGAAGATTGCCTGGGAAAGCAATGCTCATTAGGCTAAAGATTATTGATAATCTTACACATCTTTGAATGAATTTTTTTGTTTTCATGATTATACCAGTTCTTTTACTGTGGCGATTATGCTTCCGTCTTCTAGCTTTATTCTTACATCTTCTTGTGGATTAAGTTGCTTTATAGAGCTAATGGCTTCTTTGTCTTTGTTTAGAACGATCCCATATCCTCTTTTTAATGTCTTTAAAGGGCTTAAGATTTCAATCTTTTCAATGGCTAACGATAGTTTATGCTGATGTGTTTGTAAATGTTTTTGTTGTGCGCGGTTGAGCGTTTGAAAGTAATGGTTTATTTTTTCTTTGAGTCTCTCAATCAATTGGTGCGGGGTAAGTAGCCTTTGTTGAAATTGTTTCACTTGCTCAGAAGCAGCGGAAAGCTTTTCTTGCATACGATGATGAAGTTGCCAATTAATTTGTTCAATTTGTGTTCTTAGGTAGTTTTGATCTGGGCTTATTATTTCTGCAGCGCCCGATGGTGTGGGTGCTCTTTTATCTGCAATAAAGTCTGCAATCGTAAAATCTACTTCATGCCCTACTGCTGAAATAATGGGTTTGGGCGACTTGGAAATTTTTCTAGCCAGAGCTTCATCATTAAAAGGCCATAAATCCTCAATGCTGCCGCCGCCGCGCGTGATGATGAGTGCGTCGCATAAGCCATGTGCATAAGCTTTATCTAGTGCTGCAATTAATGTCTGCGCCGCTTCCATGCCCTGCACCATGGCTGGAAAAATGGTTATTTTTATCATGGGCATCCTTTTATTTAGGATGTTTATGATGTCATGTACTGCAGCGCCTTGAGCGGATGTGATGAGTCCAATATGCTCAGGCATGTGGGGTAAAAGCCTTTTTCTTTCTTCTGCAAATAGGCCTTCAGCGGCAAGTTTCTTCTTAAGTCTCTCAAACTCTGCTTGTTTGGCACCAAAACCTACAGGCATGATGTTATACACAATGCATTGATATGTGCCTCGTGCCTCATACAGCGTAACTTTTGCAAGTATTTGGACTTGATCACCTTGCTTGATCTCAAAGCCTTGTTGATATTGTTTAAAGCAGACGCAGCTAATTTGGGCATGTTGATCTTTCAAAGAGAAGTACCAATGACCTGAGCTGGCTTTCATTAGGTTAGAAACTTCCCCTTCAATTAAGACAGACTCAAGGTGTGTGTCTAGGAGTGATTTTACCAATGTGTTTAATTTGCTAACACTGATGGGGGTTGCTTGCGTCATATGCCATATTGTACAGAGTATTTTATTGGAAGCAAACAAGGGCAAGATCAGTATTGATAGTTGCATGGATGTCTATTATCATGCGAAGTATGCCTTTTAGAAAAGTATATCTGATTCATACACGCTACAATGCATGGAAATGGTGAAAATTAATAATGCAAAAAAGATTATTACAGCTACTTATTTATGTTGCCTTAACTGTTTTTTGTGCGCACGGTAAAACGTATGACTTAAAAGAAGGTCAGTTTATTTATGGTGATTTAGAGTTCAGGGTTTACAAGGGTGAAAAAGATTTATATCAATTAGCAAGAGAATATGATGTTACTTATGACGTTTTAATGGCCGCAAACCCAGGGTTAGGGAGTGGTGAAGTAAAATTAGGCAGTGTCATTGTGTTGCCAACAAAATTCATGTTGCCGAATGTTCGTCAAAAAGGGATGGTTGTAAACTTAGCTGAGCGTCGGTTGTACCTGTTTAGACCTAAAGAGCATAAATTCGATGTTTATCCTGTTAGCATAGGTCGTGCTGGCTGGGAAACGCCTCTAGGCAAGTACAAAATTATTGAAAAAACTAAGGACCCAACTTGGTTCGTACCAAAATCATTATATGATGATCAGGTTGCAAAAGGGGTTGATATGCCTAAAATGATTAAGCCAGGTCCTGATAATCCATTAGGGGGCTATTCAATGCGATTGTCTCACCCTACTTATCTTATCCATGGTACAAATGACCCTAATCGCATTGGGCGCAAAGTTACAGCGGGTTGCATTAATATGTATCCTGAAGACGTAGAAGCTTTATTTAATCATACAGCCATTGACACGCCAGTAAACTTAGTTAATCAACCTTTGAAGCTAGCTTATCAAGGCGGGAAGCTTTATGTCGAGTCTCATAAAAACGATCAGGCATGGGATGTAGGTAACTTTTTAAGTCCAGAGAATGAAGTTGAGCGTGCGATGAAAAGACAATTTGTTCGTTGGCAAAAACAAGGCGGAGATAACGAAAAGTCTATGTATAATTTAGCAGCCCAACATTCAGGTATTCCCTTAGTAGTTAAAAAATCAAATAGAGGTAGAGCACATGTTAAATCAAGTGGAAGTCAAAATTCTTGATAAAAGAATTGGTACAAAGTTCTTAAATGTTGAATACGCAACACCAGGTTCTGCAGGCATGGATCTTATTGCATGTCTTGACGAGCCACTAACCGTAAGACCAAATGAGCGAGTTTTAATTAGCAGCGGTATTGCTGTTTATGTCTCGGACCCAGGTTATGCTGCAGTATTGATGCCACGATCAGGGCTGGGCCATAAGAAAGGGATTATTCTAGGCAATGGTGTTGGCTTAATTGATTCCGATTATCAGGGGGAAATTAAAATATCTTGTTGGAATTCGAGCGATGAAAATTATATTGTTGAGCCTGGTGAGCGCATTGCGCAAATGGTGTTTATGCCAGTTGCTCAGCCAAATTTTAAAATAGTTAGCGAGTTTGCTGAAACCGAGCGTGGTGAGTCAGGTTTTGGTAGCACAGGGCGCTTTAACGTTAAGTCTGATGAAAAAGTCTCAGAGGAAGTGTAATGGGTTCATATCAAGTTAATAATCAGCCTTCTTCTGAAATATTTAGAGCGTATGACATTAGAGGCATTGTCGATAAGACGCTTTTTGAAAATGACTATTATGCGATTGGGCGCGTATTTGCCTCATTGGTTCGTGAAGCAGGAAGAGGTAAGGTTGTTGTTGGTCGTGACGTTAGATACTCTTCCCCTATGTTTTACGATGCCATGGTCAGTGGGCTAAGTGAAGGCGGTGTTCAAGTTGTTTATGTTGGCGAGGTTCCGACGCCTGTTTTAAATTATACAACAAAGTTTATTGCACCTGATGGAATTATGATTACAGCAAGCCATAACCCAAAAGATTATAATGGTATTAAGTTATATATGGACGGTGTGCCATTACCCGCAGATGTCATTCATGACATTCAACTAAGAATTAATGATAACAATTTAGGCGATAGCCATCAGCCATTGCCAGTTGAAACAACTGATGTTAAGGAGCGCTATATTCAAGAGATGAATGATCGCATTAAAATTAGTCGTCCTCTAAAAATTGTTGTAGATGGTGGCAATGGTATTGCTGGGGTGATTGTTGAAGACTTATATCGCGCATTGGGTATGAACGTCATCCCTTTATTTTGTGAGCCTGATGGAAATTTTCCAAACCACCACCCTAACCCTGGTGACCCCAAAAACCTAGTTGATCTGCAAAAGAAGGTCCAGGATGAAAAAGCAGATATCGGGTTGGCATTTGATGGTGATGCTGATCGATTAGGCATAGTGACTTCTTCGGGAGTAATTGTTTGGCCAGACCAAATCATGCTATTGTTATCCAAGCATTTGTTGGCAAAAAAACCAGGTGCTAAAGTTGTTTTTGATGTTAAATGTGAGAACTATCTCACAGACCTTATTTTGAAATGGGGAGGTCAGCCCATTATGTGGCAAACAGGCCACTCAAAAATTAGACGAAAAATGGTGTCATCTGATGCTGAGATAGGTGGAGAAATGAGTGGTCATATTTTCTTGCCCTATTATTGGTATGATTTTGATGATGCATTTGCTGCTGGTGCTGTTTTATTGCAATTGGTTGCAAATGAAGATGTATCTTTAGATGATATTATTTCATTTATTCCTAAGACGTACAGCACCCATGAGCTCATTGTTTATGTCGATGAAGCTAGAAAGTTCGAGATCATTAATGAGTTTATTGAACAACTTGATTATAGTGATGTGGAAATCAACTCAATTGATGGTGTTAGACTAAGCTTTAAAGACGGTTGGGCAATCATTCGGGCATCCAATACAACAAACGCCTTAACACTCAGATATAGCTCGCTTTCTCAACCAAGACTTGAGGAAATTAAAATGCAAATAGAGAGCAAGTTGAAAGCAGTTGAGCCATCTATTTCCTTTGAAAAATAAAAAGTAGCTGCTTTTTTATTTTTGACCTATAATTCATTTAGTTTAAAGATCAAGGATGATTTATATGGTAGTTAAAAGCAAAAGCCGCAGACAATTTTTAAAGTTTATAGTATCAAGTTTGAGTGTCGTTGGTGCGTTGTTCGCTTTCTGGCCGTTTGTTAAGTCTATGCAGCCGGGTAAAAAAGCACAAAGTGCATCTACGCCTATTACAGTTGACATCAAAGGCTTGTTGCCAAACCAAAAGATTGCTGTTACATGGCAAGGAATGCCAATTTACATTATTAGAAGGTCTGAAAACCAAATTGCAGAATTAGAAAAAATAGAGTCACAACTTCGTGATCCAGATTCACTCTATTCTAAGCAACCAGAAAAGAGCAATAATGATTACAGATCTATTAACAAGGATGTCTTTGTTGTTGTTGCAATTTGTACGCACCTTGGCTGTTCTCCAACTTATAAACCAGAACAAGCAAGTGTTGATAAAGACTGGGCAGGCGGTTTTTTCTGTGCTTGTCATGGCTCAAAATTTGATTTAGCAGGACGAGTGTATAAAAAAGTACCTGCGCCAACCAATCTAATGGTGCCGCCCTATTATTTTCCTAACAAGGATACAATTGTAATTGGTGCTGATAAAGCTGGGGATGAGCGTTATGTCTAAATTAGGAAATTGGTTAGAGCAACGTTTTCCTGTTGCAAGTTTTCTAAGTAAAAACTTAAAAGAGTATTATGTTCATAGCTCAGTCAATTTTTGGTATGCAATGGGTGCGATTGCTTTTGTTATGTTAGCCGTTCAGGTTATCAGTGGCATCTTTTTGCTGATGTACTACGTGCCAACCACGGAACAAGCATTCTCGTCCATACAATATATGATGAGAGAGGTTTCCTATGGCTGGTTGATTAGATATCTGCATGTTGTGGGCGCGTCTTTTTTCTTTATCGCTATTTATCTACACATGTTTAGAGCGCTATTATACGGGTCATATAAAAATCCTCGTGAGTTTTTATGGATGTCGGGTGTTGTTATATATATCTTGATGATCGCGATTGCATATACAGGTTATGTCCTCCCGTGGGGACAAATGTCGTATTGGGCAACACGTGTTATCGTTTCTTTTCTAACAGTTGTTCCTTATGTTGGCGATGGTTTGGCGCAGTGGCTTCAAGGTGACTTTGTTGTTTCATCCGTAACGCTTTCACGGTTCTTCGCTTTTCATATTGTCGCATTTCCTTTGGTTATCTTCTTATTTATAGGAATACATATTGTTGCATTGCATGTTGTGGGCTCAAATAATCCTGAAGGCGTCACTGTTAATGCGCACAAAAAACCTGCAAAAAATTTAAGAAAAAAAGTGATTCCATTTTATCCTTATGTCATCTCTAAAGATTTATTTGTTGTCTTTGTAGCGCTAGCACTATTTTTAGGTGTTGTCTTTTATGCGCCAACGTTTTATGGGTTCTTTTTAGAACATATTAACCAGATTCCTGCTAACCCAATGGTAACGCCCTCTCACATTCACCCTGTCTGGTATTTGTCACCATTTTACGCAATTTTAAGAGCTGTTCCTGATAAGTTGTTGGGTGTTATATTTATGTTTTTAAGTTTAGTCATCTTGTTTTTCTTGCCATGGTTAGATAAAAGTCCAGTAAAGTCGATGCGATATAAAGGTAGACTTTCTAAGGGATCATTATGTGTTTTTATCTTGAGTGTGATCATGTTAGGATATTACGGAATGGTACCCGCGACAGATACTCACCTATTTTGGACAAGAATATTTACCGTACTGTACTTTGGACATTTTGTGCTTATGCCAATTTATACAAGGATTGAGACATGCAAACAACCACCAGAATTAAACTAGCCCTTTTGTGCTTGGCCTCTATTGTAGCCGCGGATGGTTTGGAGGCTTACATTAGATTGCCAAAAGTAAGTATTGATACAAGTAACGTTGAAAAAGTATCAGAAGGTGCTGCGTTTTTTAAAGAGCGTTGCTTTACTTGTCATAGTATGAAGTATTTGCGTTTTGATGATGTTTCACTAAATGCCGGCATTAACCCAAAAGATGCGCCAAAATGGAGCGCAGATAGTTGGAAGGGGCATCCACCCCCAGATTTATCTCTCGTGGCAACGACAAGGGGTGTTGATTGGCTATATGGTTATTTGAAAGGTTACTATTATGAAAAGGGCAGCTACGATAATATTATGTGGCAAAACACTGCCATGCCAAACCCTTACCCAGACTTGCAGGGCAAACAAAAGCTTATTATGACCCCTGAACAAATTCGTGCTTTTCATCCAAGATTTTATCAAGTAGTCAAATTAGATGCCTCAGGTTCTATTAGTGCGCATGCATTTAATGATAAGATCGATGCACTTCTGCATTATTTAGTTTATGCCAGTGATCCATCCGTTGAAGAAAGACATAGCCTTGGTCCAATGGTTTTGATCTTCATGATAACGCTATCTTTATTTGCATTTTTGCTTTACAGAGACTTCTATAGAGATTTTGATTGAAGTTAATCGCTGGTTCAATTGCTATTAGACACTCGTTGGCGTTATAATCTATACAAGATTATGGAGAGTGTTATATGAGAAAACTTTTTTTGCATGTCATTGCATTACTTTTATTTATGCCTTTGACAGCTTTTTCTGCGATGAAAGCAGATGAGAAAACAGAAGTCGAGGCAGTTGTTAAACAATATCTTAAGGAAAATCCAAAAGTTGTTTTTGATGCTTTGATGGCTTATCGAGGTCAAGAAATGCAAAAAATGGAAGATCAGTCTAAACAAGTCGTTGTGGCAAATTTTGATATGCTATTTAAAGACTCTAAAGCACCGAGTTTAGGTTCTAAGGATGCTAAAGTAACTGTTGTTGAGTTCATGGACTATCAATGTGGCCATTGTCGAGTGATGGGGCCAAGATTAGATGCATTAGCTGACAAAGGTGACCTGAAGGTGAGTATCAGATTATTACCCATCAGAGGCCAGTCATCTTTATATGCCTCAAAACTTGTGCTTGCGGCACAACAACAAGGTAAATTCAAAGAAGCTCATCATGCACTCATGACTGCAAAAGATATTTCAACCGAAGCAAAAGTTGACCAAGTATTAGCTGATGCAGGCATTAATATTGAAGAAGCTAAAAAATATTTGCCTCAAGCGCAAAAAGAAATTGATGAAAACTTTGCGCTCGCAACCAAGCTAAAATTACAAGGCACACCAGCGTTAATCTTTGCAAACAGTTCACCTGATAGCGCAGTCTTTATCCCAGGTGCAATTGATGAAAAACAATTGGCAAGCATTGTTTCTAGTTTAGATGCTTAATAAAAAACTTTTTTTCTTGTTGGCCATGCTCATTTTAAATGGGTGTGGCCGTCAAGGTCCTCTAACACTTGAAGAGCCATCATGTCCGAGCTCTGATTCTAGCCAATGCCAATAAATTTAATTTAGACTATTATTTTTACTATACTTAACCGTAAGTAGGTAAAAACATGAAAACAATAAAAGTTTATTTTAAAATAAAACAAGGTAAATTACAGTCTAAATCAAATTTAGATGCACAGTTAGCCTATCTAAAACAAGCTGGTTATCGTTTTACACACACACCTACTGGAAAGTTGAGGTTGACCATTATTGCTTCTCCTTTGTTTGATTTATATTATCGAGAAATCGCGCCTCAAACATATTGTGTGACGAATGAAATAAAGTTAATTGGTGAGGGGCTAGAGCCATGTCCTGAATTGTTAAAAGTGTATTATACAACAGGTTATTGTAAGTTAGGGCAAACGGTGTATAGGAAAGTATTTTGCTTCATTTCTGCACACACTTATAAGTTTAATAAGCTACTTAGTGCAAAGCCTCACAATTATAAGGGTGCAAAGCAAACGATAGATGACTTAGTAGACACACTAAAGCACACATTAAAACAAAAATTATATGGTAAGAAAAAAGTAGGCGTCTTTTTTTCAGGTGGTGTTGATTCACTTTTATTGGTTCTGGTGCTTGAGTCTCTGGGCATCCCTTTTAAGCTATATACATTTAAAGAGAATCCAAGTTACAAAGAAAATTATATCGATCTATCGATATCTGAGACAATTGCTAAATACAAAAATTGGTCTCATGAAGTGGTGAACATCGATTATAAAGGTATATATACTGATCAATTGAAGCAATTTATGACAGCGCCATCACTCAAGATACATCGTACAGATCCATATTTTATATCAATGCAAAGAATGAAAGTCGATGATGTTGACATTGTACTCTCAGGGGCTGGGTTTGATGTGTTGCAAAACTTTTGTTTAACAGGCTCATTGCCTCGCGAAGGGTTTATACCTTTAGCTAAGCGTTTTTATGTTTCAGAATTTTTCTTAAACAACTTTGATAAAAAAAACTTTAAAGCACGTATGGCTAATTGTATAGGATATATTGGTTTATTATTTTATCGTCATAGGAAAAAAGACTGCGCATATAAGCTTCCTTATAATCAGGCAGAGTTAATGAATAATTTTTTATATACTCCAGAAATGGTTGTGTTTGGAAAAGAAAAATTACCCCCGCCTATGGTTAAAACAAATTTTCGAGAGGCGCTATTCAATCCGTTTGTTTCAGTTTGGCTGAATTCTCAAGCAGTGGGATTGTTTAAGTCTTTAAGCATTCATTTTGATATAGATGTTTGTTTGCCCTATACAGACGATCTGGCCATAAAATACTTTTACAATAGACGCCATCATTGGAAGGATTTCATCTATGGGAAATCTGAATTATATTCATATATAGGTAATTTAGATCCTTATCTTTTGCAGGTTTTGGTGAGTCAGCCTAAGGTTTCCAAAAAAATAAAAAACTATCATCAAGCAGTATCCAGTTATATTGATTTAAAAGATAGCTTGGATTTAAAGAATTATTTTGAAGAGTCAAGACGCAATGGATATACCCCAACAATTGCTTACAACATGGCTTTAAGAAAGTTTTGGATGAATCGATGGCGGTAGCTGCTAGTTTTAGAGGTCAGTTTTTTGCTTGATGGCACTTAGAGCGTCTTCAATTAATTGAAGGTTTTCATGTCTCTTAGCTTTAAAGCTGCCTATAAAAGTTTTTTTATTTCTGATGAGATGTGTTTTTAATAAAATATTTTCATTGTCTAAATAAGCATAAACACCAATGGGTGCATGACAAGATAAATTAAGTCTTTCACATATTGTTCTTTCTATTTCTACACACAGGCGTGTGTCTGTATCATCTAGCTTGGCAAGCATCGATGCCATTTTTGTATCATCTTTTAGACATGTGATTGCAATTACGCCTTGTCCTGCTGCAGGTACAAATTGGGTGGGATCTAATTGTTCTGTGATGTGATCCATTCCGCCAAGCCGCTCCAAGCCACTTGCAGCAAGTATAATGGCATCAAATTGATCTTTTTTGCTTAAGCGGGTATCGATATTTCCTCTAAGTATCTCAGTAGATAAATCAGGTCTTAAATGTTTAACAAGCATTGCTCTTCGCATACTGGCAGTGCCAATGGAGCCATTTTGAGGTAATTGATTTAAAGGTAAGCCATGTTTGGAGATGAGTGCATCCTTTGGATTCGCTCTTTGTAAAAAGGCTGCAACGACCATATCATCACTCAATTTAGATGGAAGGTCCTTTGTAGAGTGTACTGCAAAGCTGGCAAGGTTGTTGCGAACAGCTGCATCAAGGGCATTTGTGAAAACACCTTTAATGCCCAAAGGTTCTTCTTTAATATTCTGGTTACTGGTTTTTACGTCTAATATCTCAAATTTGATGTCAGGCTCATTTGTCTTTAATGCTTGTATGACATGGTTTGTCATGATTTTTGCCAATTGACTCGTTCTACTAGCGATTTGAATTTTTTTGTGCATATGTGTCATATTCATAATAAAGTTTAGGATGGTATTCCAAAAATAAAGCCTAACATAATGATTCCGCCCAACCATTGATAAGTGCAAAAAAGTTTTTGGTATTTTGTTGTAGATCTTAATTTGATTTGTTGTATTGTTGCTGCTAAGGCATATAAGCTTAAAAACAAGAAGAAATATTTGTTTGCATCTGCCTGAACCCCAACAGTGATTAATGTTATAACGAACAAACATTGGCAGCCATCGATAAACAAATTTGTGTATTGGCCAAGGCTCAATGGTAAAGAGTGAATGTTTAAAAAGATATCATCTTTTTTATCAGAAAGGGCATAGATTGTGTCATAGACTAAGGGCCATAATACAGCAGCTAGATAGAGCCATAAACATTGAGGCGTAAAGAGTTGATGTTGTGTTGCAAATGTAATGGGTACTGACATAGCAAATGCAAATCCAAGAAATAATTGTGGCGCTTTAAAAAATCTTTTGGTGAGTGGGTATAATATGGTTAGGCCAGCCGCTATAAAACATAATTGAAAAGCTTCTTTAGGGAGTTGCCAAGCGATACATGCAGCAAAGCTTAATAATACAAAAAAAAGGACTAGTGCTTCAGTGATAGATACTTGTCCTGCAGCAATCGGTCTTAAAGCTGTTCTTTCAACATGGGGGTCAATGTCAGCATCGCTAATGTCGTTCCAAATACAGCCAGCACTTCGCATAAGAAGACTTCCTAATAAGAATAAGGCCCATAGGTTAGCCTGGTCGCCTTGTGTGACAAGCCAAAGCGCCCATGCTGTCGGCCACCAGAGCACAACGACACCAGTTGGCTTGTTTAGCCTAACGAGTTTAAACAAAGAAATGATTTTGTGATCTTTCTGAATACTTTGCATTGTCATATTTTTGGAGTTGGTAGGTTTTAATAATAGATTTAATATCTTGAAGATATTTTTTTCCAGATGTTGAATATAGGTTAAGCGTATCCACAAGTTTAAGACTGTCTAGTTTGAGACCGTTTTTTCGTTGAGTGGCTCTCATATTTCTAAAAGATTCATAAGATGATTGGGTGTTCAGGTTGTGGATATATTCAATGGTTGCTGTCTTAGGAGATTTAAAACTTTTTACAGCATAAAAACCTAAAGATTTATTTGGTTTTTTTGGTTGAATGCCGCATCCCTTTTTGAAGCACCATTGTCCATACAAAGCATTGCCTTCTTTTGCAAACCTAGAGGTCCCAAAGCCCGATTCAAGTGCAGCTTGGCTGAGGGCCAAGCTATTGGGTACAATATCTACACGTTTTTTAAGGGCCTCAATGCATTTTTTTTCTTTGATATCACAGTTGGTTAATAGGTAGCGTTTTTGGATATCCAAAATTTGTGCCGTTGGCTTTAATGGATATTGTTGCGACCAAGCAGTCAGTTTTTTTCGATCTATATATATAGACTGGTTGACTTCAGAGACCAAAGGTTTAAGCATATTAAAAAAATGATCAGGTAAAGACAGTTCGCTTGTTTCAGCATATGAAATGCTTAAAAAAATGACAAATATGAGTTTTTTAAGCATGATCAATTGTGCCTAATGACTGATGTGAGTGATTGATTTCATGGTTAATGTGTGCAATATCCAAAACCATGCCATCATATGGTGATGTCACTTCAGCGCTCTTAATGAGCTCTTCAAACTTTAATTCAGAAGCTGTAAGGGACTTCAGGATGTCATTAAGCCTTTTATACAGTTGACGTTGTTTTTGGTGTGAAGACGATAATGATTTGATATCATTATCAATGTTTTGATTTGAAATAGCTTTATTCTTCATCGAAGATAAGTTGCCAATCCCATTAATGATTTGGTTTGCATCAATCATGGCTTTTTCTTTATCATGAATTCTTTGTGATCGGCTCGCTTTTGATTTTTTTAGCATTTTTTTTGTTAGCTGAATTTCTGTTTCAATTTGTTGTTTGTCAGCCCTCAATTGTTCAAGCTTTGCTTTAAGCTCATTTGTATCTAATCTTGCAATCAATTGTCCGCGACTTACAATGTCACCAGGTTTGACAAAAGTTGCAATGACTTTTGTATTTGCAAAAGGTGTTGAGACTTGAGACTCTATTGCAAATGCCATGGAGGTGGATAAGATTAGAGCGGTCATTTTAAGACAATGTTTCATAAAATTCCTTGATTAAGTCATATTTATCATATGTTTCATCTGGATGAAAAGCAACTTTATTTAAGCTTTTGGAGGGTTGTTACTTATGCAGGTATACATTATACTCAAGGCATGAAAAGTTTAGTGAGTGGCATTCAGCCATCAGGTGTTCCTACCATCGGACATATTTTAGGCACTGTTAAAAATTGGCGTCATTATCAAGAATCCTACCGCTGCCATTTTTTTATTGCAGATTTGCATGCGATTACTGTGCAGCAAGATCCCGCTGTGCTAAGAGCTAATTCGCTAAAATTGCTAGCTTTCTTTCTAGCCTCAGGTGTTGATCCCAAGAAAAGTTCTGTTACGATTCAGTCTCATGTGCCTCAGCACGCAGAATTGAGTTGGTTATTGAGTTGTTTTACGCATCTCGGTGAGTTATCGCGCATGACGCAGTTTAAAGACAAATCAGCGAGTCACAGTACAAAAGCTGAGCCGTTTGGCTTATTTGCTTATCCTGTGTTAATGGCAGCCGATATTTTACTTCATGAGGCAGATTTTGTTCCAGTTGGGGCAGATCAAAAGCAACATATTGAGCTTACTAGGGATTTGGTTATCAGGTTTAATCATCGCTATGGAGAGGTCTTAAAAATGCCTGAGCCAATCATTCCAGAATTTGGTGCTCGAGTTAGGTCGTTACAGGATCCTACTAAAAAAATGTCTAAATCTGATCCAAATGCACAAGGTTATATTTCTATTGATGATGCGCCAGAAGTTATTGTTAAGAAAATTAAAAAAGCAGTTACTGATTCTGTTGGTGTTGTAGCATATGATAATAAAAGGCCTGGTATTTCAAGTTTAGTAGAAATGTATTCGGTTCTTACTGATCAATCAGTGGATGCTGTCGAGGTTGCATACCAAGGCGTGGGTTATGGCAAGTTTAAAAAAGATTTGGCTGATGTTTTGGTTAGTATTATCGAGCCAATACAGATAGAGATGAAGCGTCTTTTGGGTGATGAAGATTATTTGGACTCGTTGATGAGAGAGCAGTCGAGGTTGGTGACTAGTCGAACAGCACCATATTTGCGTAAAATAAAAGACGCGATTGGCTTGTTATAGATGTCAGTGAGTTGGCTTTTTTATGATGTTGAGTCATCAGATTTAAATAAAGTATTTGGCCAAATACTTCAATTTGCAGCCATTCGAACGGATGAAGATTTTAATGAGATTGAGTGCCACGAATTTTTTGTTCGTCTAAACCGAGATACGCTGCCTAGCCCAGATGCTGTCTTGGTGCATCGATTATTGCCAGAAAACTTAGTAAAGGGTAAAACAGAGTATGAGGCTCTAAAGACCATTCATGAACTAGTGAATCAATCAGGGACAATGAATGGTGGGTATAATACGCTTGGTTATGATGATGATGTTTTAAGATTTGGCTTTTATAGAAATTTTTTAACCCCGTATACACATGGTTTTGCCAATGGTTGTAAGCGGTTCGACCTGTTTCCAATGCTTTTATATTACTATTATGATGGCTTCCGAGATATTGTATGGCCAGAAAAAGAAGGCAAGGTAAGTTTAAAACTTGAAAATTTGAACGAAGCAAATGGCTGGGTTGATGGTATGGCCCATGATGCTTTGGTGGATGTCAGGGTCTGTGTTTCTTTAGCAAAAGCAATGGCAAAAGACCAAGAT
>JAQWRO010000107.1 GCA_029243665.1 Gammaproteobacteria bacterium | reverse complement strand
TTGTAAAAAACCTACAGGGTTTATATTTTCTTCGTGGGCCTTTTTTTGTAAAAATTCATTTGCATCATAGATCCCCACACCGCCAGCATTAATTAAGTGAATGTCTTTGTTTGAAAGTGCATTAACAATACCTTTTGTGACGTTAATTCTACTATCATATATTTTTTGTCTTGACCATTGGTGCCATGGCTGTCCTATGGATTCCCCGCATAAATTAATTGCAACATCAAATTTATTTTTTTCAAGTACATTTGATAAATCTTGCCATAAGTGGTTCTCTATGGGCAGTTTTGAGTTGGTTTTTCTAGAAATTCCAATGATTTCATGAGTGTTTCTTAAATGTTTAATAAGGGCTTTTCCAAGCATGCCAGTGTGGCCAAAAATGATAATCTTCATATTTATATAATAGCAAATTGTTCAATTTATTAAATAAACAACTATAATTAATGTATGTCACTAAAGAATTGGTATATAAAGCAACAATTTAAATCACAAAAAGATGAGCTTTCAAAACTTTCTATTATAGAAAGAAGAAAACGATTTGAGTTAACAATGTCTAATCTTGTTAGCCCCATAAAAGCAATTACAAATGATGTTGTTATGCCTCATAACATCAAAGGGCGTTTCATTACACAGAGTAAATTGAAAAAAAAATCTGTAATTCTTTACTTTCATGGTGGTGGGTTCTGTGCGGGAACTATGGATAGCTATTTAAACCCCTGTATAGATATTGTTGATGCAACCAAGATGAAATTATTTTTGCCTGAATATAGATTGGCACCCGAAAATCCTTTTCCATGTGGTTTATATGATTGCGTTAAAGCGTACGATTATTTATTAGGTTTAGGCTATAAGCCCGAAAATATTGTTTTTATCGGTGATTCTGCGGGTGCAAATTTAGCTTTAAGTACAGCATTGGTATTAAAAAAACGTAATGCAAAACTTCCAAGCTGTATGGTTTTGTTATCACCTTGTACACAAGTTGAAATGTATGATGATGATAGGATTTATGATGACATCGAAAAAAAAGATGTTATGTTAAGCGCCAATATTTTACGCTTATGGACCAAAGCATATTGTCAAGGCAGTGATTCAAAAGATCCGTTTGTTTCACCTATTTATGCAAATTTAACTGGTCTTCCACCAATGCTGATTAACATTGGCACTGATGATATGTTATTAGATACAGCAAGATTGTTTCATACGAGGGCATTAGATTATGGTGTGGATTCTACATTTTTAGTGAGTGAGGGACATTTTCACGCATATCAATTATTACATTATTATATACCTGAAGCACAGGTGATAATGAAATCTATTTCAAAATTTATTAATAAACATTTGACACAGAAATAAAAATCTAAACAATATATGTTATGGACATATGTTTAAAAATAGTAATGCATATTTTGCTTTTGCCATCCAATATGGTTGTTATGTTTTTGGCATGGGTGTTTTATTGCAAGAAAAAAAATTATTTTATTGTACTCGTAAGTAGCTTGTTAACTATTTCTCTCATAAACTTTTTAAAAACTTTAGTGCAGAAATACATAATATTTAAACATGGTTTAGATGCATGGATGTTTCCAGCATATGAATTAATAATCCCAGTGGTATTTTATGGAATGCTTCTTAGGCCAACAAAATATATCATGTCAATTATCATTATGTTGGCATTAACAATTTTACTATTGCTTTATGGGTACCAAACATTTGAAACTCTTTTATACAATTGCTTATTGAGTGTTAGCTTGTTAATTTTCTTTACAGCGATCGAAAAAACATTTTTGATAAAGCATTGTTACCTAGTCTTTATTAGCATTGCTATATGTATTATACCTTCAAATTTTGGATATTATACGCTAAGCGGTATTGCTTGTTTTTGGGCAATTACTATTTCATACCCATTGGGTCATTTGATTGACTGGATGAATAGGGTTTATTTTTCATCCCTGCGTTCTAAAATTTCTTGATTTTCTTTTGCTTCAATTGATAATGAGCTGGTTGGTCTTGCTAGCAACCTAGGAATTCCAATTTGTTCTCCTGTTTGTTCACAGTATCCATACTCTCCAGTAGCGATTCTATCAAGCGCTTGTTCAATTTTATGAAGTAATTTGGTTTGTCTTTGAACCATAGATAAATTTCTATTGAGTAATTCGTCTGCAGTGGCGTTGTCATTTACATCGCTTTGATTACTTTGTAGTTCTGAGATTTCTGTACGTACAGATTGTATTCTTTTAATGAGTAGGAATTTATCAAGCTCTAATTTTGACTTAAAGTAATCCTGTTGATCGGAATTCATATAATCAGTTTTTAAATATGATTTTAGAACGTCATTGTCTGTTTTTAATCTAGCCATCATTTACTCCATTTATTAATAATTTACTATCCATATAATTAATATTTTAATAACGTTTTCGAAAAAAATCAAGTTTTTTGATTTAAGTGCATGAAATTACATGTATAAAATATTTTGTGGAAAACCATGAGATAGTCTTTTTAATAATTAGACTGTTTTTTTTTATTTTTATGATTTAGAGTATATGCAATATGGAACAAATAATATTATGAGCGAAAATTTAAACGATATAGTCTCTACAAGACTGGTTGAAAATGAGATTAAAGATGCTTATCTAGAATATGCAATGAGTGTCATTGTTGGTCGTGCACTGCCTGACGTAAGAGATGGTTTAAAGCCTGTACATAGACGATCATTATTTACAATGCATGAAATGTCAAATGTGTGGAA
This sequence comes from Gammaproteobacteria bacterium, assembly GCA_029243665.1. Classification (GTDB taxonomy): domain Bacteria; phylum Pseudomonadota; class Gammaproteobacteria; order Comchoanobacterales; family Comchoanobacteraceae; genus JAURNZ01. The sequence goes on along the minus strand of JAQWRO010000107.1, from coordinate 257 downwards.
TAAACCTTTTAAGAAATCTGCTCGTATTGTTGGTGGTGTTTTGGGTAAATATCATCCTCATGGTGATACAGCAATTTATGATGCCATTGTTCGTATGGCACAGAGCTTTTCAATGCGTTACAGGCCTCTCAAGTCCTGGATTGTACCCATATAGGTCACAATGAGTTTGTCTTCCAACGCGGGCAATACATCCAAATGCCACTGACTAGGATTCTTTGTGTTTGAAACCACAACACCTTTTTGATGAAAGGCCTTGT
>JAQWRO010000093.1 GCA_029243665.1 Gammaproteobacteria bacterium | reverse complement strand
ATGCTTTTACCAATCCAGTTCAACATTTATTAAGACCAAAAAAAATCAATGGTCACAAAATTATTGAAATACGATTCTTAGATACGTCAAATGCTGATTCACTAAAAACAACGATAGAACTGATGGCACAATTGTTAGACATCATTACTAATAAATCCAAAAGTATACCTGTTTTGTTTAAGGATGACCTACTATTAAAAATGTCAATGCATCAGATTTCACATGTTGGAAGACACGGTCTAATCAATCTTGATTACGACACAGCATTAAGTATTGAAGCATGGAGCAAACAACACCTTGCTAAACTTAGCAAAACCCTGCATCAACAATTCATGCATGCACTCAGCAAATCCACAATGAGTGAAAACATACTCAAACAATGTGAGGCGTTGAATCTAGTGACCTACAACCATAATTAGTCTATAATTTTTTCTAAGAAAAGGAGTTTCAAATATCATGCATGTTCTTGTCCCCGTAAAACACGTCATTGATTATAACGTTCAAATTCAAATTAAATCTGGTCAAGTTGTGCATGATCAAGTCAAACACAGCATTAACCCATTTGATGAAATCGCTTTAGAAGAAGCCATACGCTTGAAAGAGAAAAGTTTCATTTCCAAAATCACTGCCATTAGCATTGGTCCGGAAGATGTAAAACCGACACTCAGACATGCATTGGCACTAGGTGCTGATCAGGCATTACATATCCATACGGATGAAACGCTATCCACACTGAATCGTGCTGAGGTTCTTCAAGCCATTGTCTCAAAAGAAAATATTGATCTTGTATTAATGGGCAAACAAGCCATTGACGATGATGCAAATCAAACAGGGCAGATCCTTGCTGCATTACTTCAATGGCCACAAGCAACTTTTGCCTCTGAAATCAAACCAGGCGATACTTGGGAAGTCACCCGAGAAGTCGATGGAGGCTTACAAACCATTGCCATTACTTTACCTGCTGTTATTACTGTCGACTTACGGTTAAATGAACCAAGATTTGCGTCACTGCCAAATATTATGAAAGCAAAAAGCAAACCTTGCCAAACGATACCAATCAACGAATTTAATCTAACCGAAGACCAGGCCATTGAGATTTTGGAGGTCACAGAACCACCTAAACGTCAAGCAGGTACTATGGTTAAAGAAATAGATGACCTTATTAAAATTATTCAGGAGCATTGCGCATGAAAACCTTAGTAATTGCAGAACATCAACATGATGTTTTAAGCCCACTGACTGCCAACTGTATTGAAGCTGCTAATAAACTTAGTAATAGCTGTGATGTCTTATTGATTGGTTCAAAACTAGATACCATTCAAAAAGAATTAAGCACACTCCCCTCAATCGATACCTGTCTTTTAGTTGAATCACCTAAACTTTCTCACCCCATTGCTGAAACATATGCACCAATCATTGCAGACATTGCTAAAAGCTATGATGTGATTTTAATGTCAAACTCAACCCAAACTAAAGATATTTTACCTAGAGTTGCTGGCTTAATGAAGATAACACCACTTACAGATGTCATTGAAATCATTGACAATGAAACATTCAAAAGACCTATTTATGCGGGCAATGCCATTCAAAAAGTTAGATATCAAGCACAACATAAATTAATTTCTATCAGGCCCACTGCATTCAAACCTACAGGTGAAACAAACATATCAAATATCTCTTTTAAGTCTATCCAACCAACAATCCCACAAACCAAAACAAGCTGGGTTAATATGGCTGAAGCAACCAGCGAACGACCCGAGCTGACAGCAGCTAAAATCATTGTGTCTGGTGGACGTGGTGTTGGTAGCAAAGATAACTTCAAAAAGATTGAATCTATTGCTGATCTTATGGGTGCTGCAATTGGTGCATCCAGAGCAGCAGTGGATGCAGGTTATGTACCCAATGACTATCAAGTGGGTCAGACAGGCAAAATTGTTGCACCCGATACCTATCTTTGTTTCGGCATTTCAGGTGCCATCCAGCATTTAGCTGGCATGAAAGATAGCCAAACCATCATTGCCATTGATAAAGACCCTGATGCACCAATTTTCAAAGTTGCAGATTATGGCTATGTGGGTGATCTATTTGAAGTCATAGACCTTTTACAAAATAGTATGGCAACTTCATAAGTATTTGGACGCATTAAACCATGTTTGAATACGATGCTATGATTGCAATTACCTCACTGACATTGCTTGAGGTGATATTAGGCATTGATAATATTTTATTTATCAATCTTATGGTTGCTAAAGTATCCTCTAAGCAAAGAGAATTTGTCCGTAGACTTGGCATCTGTTTAGCGCTATTTACACGACTTGGTCTACTGTTTACCATTGGTTGGATCTTGACACTTAATCAGACATTATTTTCTTATTATGGTATGGATTTTTCAATACGAACGAGTGTTTTCATCTTGGGTGGTTTTTTCTTATTATATAAAGCCATCAGAGAAATTCATGATCATGTAGAAGGATATACAGCAAAAACCAGCATTCAAGCAAAACCCAAATTAGGTTTAATTTTAATACAAATCGTTTTAATTGATTTGGTATTTTCATTTGACTCAATATTTACAGCTATTGGCATGGTTGCACATTTAAGCTGGATGGCTACTGCAATTATTTTAGCTGTATGTATCATGTTATTTATTGCTAAGCCCATCGCAGAGTTTATAGAAAAAAACCCCTCTGTCAAATTACTGGCCCTAGCTTTTTTAGTAATGATTGGGATACTTTTAGTTGCAGATGGCTTTGGACACCACTTTGATAGAAACTACGTTTATTGTGCGATGTTTTTTGCAATCACTATTGAATGTTTAAACATGCGACATCGCCGTCACATGCTAAACACCCAATAAACAATCTTACATTAAATATTTTTGATAACTTTAGCCTTATCTGGAATAGTAATTATTAATTTTTGTACGACTGTTTTAGTTGTATTTTTAAACCTATTTTCTTCTCCTATAGATCTATAAGTACCCTGAGCACCCTCGTAAGGACCCGTCCCACTAATTACCTGCCCAATGGTTACCTTATGTGATACAGGTGAACCATCTTTCTTTTGCACAGCTGTGCCTGATGTTTTAATGACGATTTCATCACCCTTATCAGTGATATAAATGTTATAGCCTATCCCACTACCATCTAACAGTTGAGTATCTTGCATAAAGTAAGATTTTTTTGCAACCAAAAGATCACCATTACACAACGGAACATTTTTGATCTGTTGGTAGGTCTCTCCTAGCCTTAAATCATGATTAGATGACTGGTCTGGAATGGCAATGACTTTTTGCTGCACATACTTTTTATCGATATCATCTTTGATCTCAACAACACAAGCATCAGGACTTGCATCCGTAGCTTCTGCCACATTTGATTTATGTGCATCAGCCATAACATTTGAATGTAAGCCAATGGCTAATATGCCAGTAAATAGTTTAAAGTATAATTGATTAGACACGTGATCCTCCCTTTTTCACACTTAATATCATCATACGCCTATATGATTTATAAATTCAATCATAAATAAATTATTAAGCTTGTGACTTATGACGTTTGGAAGGCTCTTCTTCTGAATCAAATTCATCACTTGATAATGCCAATGCTAAAGGCCGCTTATTTACATCATGACTTTCTTGCAAACAGTCAACAAATATGCCTTGGTTTATAGGCTTTTGTGGCTCCAGTATGCTTAAATCTCTATGTAAAGCGCCATGAAATTTAAAAAGCCATATAAAACAATGTAAACGGTCATTCAAAGACGCCAACAACTTTAATCTTTGAAGCTGTGACGCATTGATCAAACACACCTTGTAACTTATCAAGTTACATAATGCTTTGAATGAAGAATGGTTAAATTTCTTCTTATTTAATTGCAATGCATGAAAAACCACCTGAAAAACCATATCATTTGAAATCCAACAAAGACCATCATCGTATTTCGACAAATGATTTAATATATTTGCAAATTCCAAAATTCGACCACTTTTTTTGGCAAGTTGTTTTAAATTAAGTAGATAAGTATCATCAAGTACTTCATGATCAAGCACTTCATTTAAAAGAGTGCAGAAATGTGTACATGGATAATATTGAGTATCAACACTTGGATCATTTGAGATAGATAATGCAAATTCGATCCATAGTTTTGAATTTATTTTCAATTGAGAATGACTCGTTGCAACACTGTTACTCAAATGGGTTATGGCAACAACATCATTCAAGATGTTAAATATTTCTTTAAGAACTCCTAATGGTGGCTTTGGTGAATAAGGCATTAAATGATTACTCTTTTACTTAGTAGATTCATCCATCATACTTTATATATAATCAAAACCACTAACACAATTTGGTGATGACTCAGAGATCATTGCAAGGTTCTCTGCATTTTCTTTCAAACTTTCTGCATAATCTCTATGATCTTTCATTTGTTGTATTGGCGCAAAAAGCGTGTCTTGAGGTATTTTTATTTTAGTAAGCTTATCATTAACTTTCTGATAAAAATTTAAAAGTATGTCTAGATGATTGAGTTGTCCAAAAAAAATGGCATAATTAAAAATTTCATCTAACACATTGCTATCTGCCGCTAAGAAATGAAGGAATAGCTTATTAAGCAAAACATCAAAATCCTTAAAACTAAGACGAGGTGACTCAATACTTTCTTTGATCAGTGTCTCAAAAATACATTTTGTCAACCAAACATGTTCTGTTTGGTTTTGATATTCTAATACTAAATCAACAAAGTTAATAAACTGATTATTTTTCTTTGCAGCAATATAAAAAGCATTAAAATGATCCAACGTTAATCGAGTCACATCAACTTTTTCTATTAGCATTGCAAAACTTTCCCTAGAAAACGTCTCTTCAATTAAAGAAAAACTGGTTTCGGATGTCATCAACTGATCAACGGTAAGATCTCCAGTTTGCTTATCTAACTGCTTTTCATCTTCAGCATCCTTAGTTGAGAAAACAATCCCTAATAACATACTTGTATTTTTCTTAATAGTCGCAAGATCTGTCTTACTCAATGTTCGTGTTAACAGTAGCTCTAAGAGAACTGAGGATTGTAAGTCAATCACATCCTTAACTTTGGGAAAATTTTTATTGCTCATTGTAACTCTCTTTTATAATTTTATTCAACAATATCACTAAATTATTGTTTTTTCAACAATTAAGATAAAATTTCTTCATATAAACACCAGACTCAATGTTTGTAACCAAACATCCCATCAAATAAAAGAGCATCACCCTTACCTCAAGGCTTAGATTTGATGCATCAATCATATAATGATAATAAACGCTTTGACGAAAAACTATCAAATAATTGATTTTTATTATATAAATTGATATCATAAGATTATTAAAGAATAATAATAATATGAATATTCACTTTTCACCCATTGGACATAGCATGGCATATGCGCAGTTAAACAGTCTTGAACATTGGTTATTTTCATCCGATGATGTCAACATGCCCCTCAATATGAATACCGTCAAAGACTTCTTAGCTGAACGCCCATTGACCATTGAAGCCAATGGCCATGTAGAAACATTTCCAACATTCATTCATTATTGTTTGTCTAAACCAGTGCTTGCCCAGAAAGAGTCCTCTTTTACAATTAAATTAGCCCAAATATTTTCGCATATTGAACCTTCATTGATTGTCGATATGTTACTGACTCAAAATAACCGTGGTCAAAATTGTTATGATGAGGCATTAAATCAACATTTCAAAGCATTGGCATGTTTTTTTGAAAAAACCATAGAAGCATACAACCTTAAAACTCATAATAAAAGTGCACCAGAAATACTCAAGGCCTTGACTGACGATACAATTAGTATTGAAGCATTTAGTGCAAAAGTATCACAAATAGACCCAAGTGTTTTTGAGGCTATCGTTAAAACAAATACTGGCGGGCGTATCAATTGTGCACAAGCCATTTTGTATTTAAAACAAAACTATCCTAATAAAGCTAAATATCAGATGGTTGAGTCACTGCTTGGGAAAGATAAGCTTATCAAGCTGCTCCAAACAAATCCAAAACCACTAGCATCACTTTTGAAAACTAAAGAAAAATTTGAAAATCGACAATTTGGTAATTTATTTTCAAAAACTTGTCCAACTTCGCCTATAAAATTAAAAACACACCGACCATGAACAATAATAATATCCCAACCTATCAAGCCTGTGACAATATCGTAAGCTGGATTCAATCAAAACAAGCACTCAACTTAAGTTCTAAAACCATTAGTCGCCTTTTTACACAAAAGAATAGTGCTCACCCACACCCATTTAAATTCATTCTAAAAAAACTCTACCGAAATAGTCTTTTTGAACGGCATGATGCATTATATGCCTCAAAACTAATCTCTTTATTTGAGCTAATAAATGAAAAAAAACTATTAAAAATAGATAACCAACTGGTTCTAGACACAATTGCACTTTCAGAAAAAAGTAATTTTTCTGTATGTGCGCATACCATTAGCAATATTTTTGCTTCTATACATGCATCAGATGGTGAAACAACTAACGATGTTTTAGATTCTTCAGATACTGATACAACTACTGCAACCATAGATTCAACGGATAGCAAAATAATGCCCAACACAATGGATCAATCGTCTCAAACACAGTCCCCATCAGACATTGAGATTATTTCAGATGATCCCCATGATGAATTAAGTTCACAAGGGATACCTATCGATGGCTTTATTAATTTTTTTAAAACCAGGAGCGTTTCTGTAGAAGATTATTCAAGACGTATTCAAACCATCCCACATGAAGAGTTTTATCAGTCTGTAGACATTACGACAACACCTGTACAAATCTGGCCATTGCTGCATATTTTAGCAAATTTAACGACTAGTGAAGCCAGAGCACAAAAGTTTAATGCTATTTGTAACCATCTAGGATCAAACAATGTCTTAGAGGTTTTAAAACAACACAATGCATACCGTAATGACACTGGCTACAATCTGATTCATAACGATCTAAAAGAAATTATCATGCCAGAAATCTCAGGATTATCTTTGAATCGATAAATCGAAACAGCACCAAAAATAAAATTAACATGCAAGTATATAGTTGATTCTGTATTGCTCATGGATACCTACCTTTCATACTTTCTTTAAATAGCCCACAACTTTAATTTAGGCTTTTTCTGGGTGTGTTCTATAATTTTATTTGTGGAGGCGGCGGGATTCGAACCCGCGTCCGCCAATGCGCCACTTTTGGTACTACATGCTTAGCAGCGTTCTTAATTTAAATGCCTTGTCATCAACGTGCAAATCACCTGACATCGAGTTTCTAAAAATTTAATTTATCTTACCGAAACAGTAAGACAAACGAGCTTGTGTCATATGACCACGCTAAGCAAGCACAAGCACAGTACTTGTTGTGGTTAACTAGGCAGCTATTGCTGTTTTGTTAATGAAGGCATCATTCGATGCTTTTTTATTTGCAACTATAAGTTGTACAACGGGTTTAACGAGCTACATTGCCAGCTCGACATGCACCTAGAGCTTTGTCATCAACGTCGAAGCCAAACGCCCCCAGATCTATCTATTATAGATTGTATGGTCATTTGTGGCAATAGCGTTATGAATTAGTAAATAATGATTCTAAAGAAAGTAGCTTATATGATATATTTTTTTGAATTTAACCAATACAGGAAAATATATGTCATGTATTTATATAGACCCAAAACCTATACGTACTGTCTTACAGAAATATTTATCTCAACCAAACCGGATTAAGATTAATTGACGTTGGGATATAACCCAGCTGTTTAACATATATTGTTTTTTAAAGGTCAAGCCTCTAAAGTTAGCTAGCCATTAGATGCGAATCAACATTTAATAGCGTGGCAAGGCTATTCGGTGCATTAGCTTCCCCGGTGCACATTCTAGTTATCTCATACATGTAGAAGATTCATCATGAGGAGATAGTTTTAATTAACAATTAATCAGGTGGTGCAGATACAGCCGCATCACTAAGCAAATTTAACTCCTGAGTAGCGAAATCAGCGTGAGCAACTGCACCAAAAAAAGGAATGTTACTATTAAGTGTTTCATGATTTTATCCTATTTATTATTTTTACCATAATTCAATTATGGCATAATATTCATAACCTTAATTCATTTGCCACAAAAAACTTTAAAACTTATTTTTTAGTAAAAATTTGTTCTCTTAAACCTGTCTTAAGGTTTTTATTATAAAATAATAATAAAACAAAAAAATATGCTAAAAACAAATTACGAACAATTTAAAAAACTATTGTTAGAAACGCTAGAAAATTTGACACTACACTTTGGTAAAGCTGTCAATGCCACTTACTTTCTAAAAAGCCCCCTACATGAAATCATTCGATTGGCAAGCACACTTCCTCATGCACAATCAATGTTAAGCATTCATTTAAAAAAACTTATCCAAGCAGGTGGGAATATCAATCACATAGACCACGCAGGCAATTCGTTGATGAGTCTTTGTTTAATGCATAAACTACCCTCACCATGGGTCAATTATTTAGTCGCCAATGGGATTCATTTGAATAAACACAAACACGATCACCCATATGTATTTTCAATTGCAGTAAAAAATGGCTATGAAATTGATGTTATCGAAATGTTAATTGAAGAAACTCAGTTACAAATAAAATCGCTGATTAATCGCGAAGATCAGCCAGAGATTGAAAAAGAAGCCGCCATTAAAAATATAATGAATTGTTTTGTGATTGAGCTTATCATAAATCACGCACCTAGCCACTTAGTCAAACAGGTGATTAACCAAGGCGCAGATCTTACAGTCCCATTACTTCACCTAGACATACATCCCTTAAGTGCAATCATTAACTCATTAAGTGAGATGAACTTAGATCGTCCTGAACTCATCGACAGATTTTTAACAAATCTCGATCTACTCATTGAACACGGTGCCGATGTCAATGAATCAAATTCAGAAGGCATTACCCCGATGCACCAAATCATGTCTTTTGAAAAGATAGATATCTCCAAAAGAGTGATTGAAAAATTACTTAAACAAGGTGCAAACATCAATGTGCCAGATATGTATTCAAATACACCTTTACATATGTTAAGTGATAATTTTAAGCGACCTAAATGGGACATAGATAAAATTACTGACTTAACTGAATTTATGATTCAAAACAATGCTGATATTTTTCTAACAGACATTGAAGGTGATCGTACACCCTTTTATTTAATGTTTATCTTTTTAGATGACAAGTCTGAATACGCAAGCATAAAAAGATTATTAACCTTGTTTCATCAACAAGGTGTGAATTTCTTTTCGACCAACCCTTCAACACAATCTATTTATTTTAGAGGGCCAGAAGAAAAAGCTTCACAAGCAATGCTTGAAATCAGTGTCGAACATATCATAAATAACACCAAGATCAATGCGCCTATTAATGAAATCACCAATGAAATCTTTGTGCCAATTTATAAAATGCATCACTTTCATGGCAAAGTTAAAATGCGTTATTTTTTAAATACCCTTATCAAAAATAACGTAAAGATTGATGATCATTTTATCCAAACATTAATATTCCTAAAAAATAATTTTTCTAGAGAAACCATTTGTGACGATGCAGATATATTATCTACCATTGTAAAACACTATCTGCCATCAGATTTGACAATTTACAATGATAACATCATCAAACTTTGTAAATTATTCAATAACCAATATACCAAACACATTTTAAAACATGCTGTTGCATATATCTTAAACACATCAGATGCAAAGCAGTGTCAAACAAACCTACTCAAACTATTTTCGTCATTGGTTCATACCCTGATGATTGACCAACCTGAAAAAGTCATCTCATATATAGAAATTTTAGAAAACATCGGCGTACACATCAATGATCACTACATACAAATACTCATTGATTTTAAAAATATGAAACCTGAGGGCACTCATTTTTCTGATGCAGCAGTTGTAAAAAAACTCCTTTCAATTTATGAGCCCTCTGATAATCAAACTTATCAGAAGAACTTAAACAAACTTATTGAGCTTTCAAGTGATAATGAGACTAAAAATATTGTTAAATTTTATCTAACATTGACCCAAAAAGAATCATTAGGCCAATTGTTCCCGATTTCATATTATAAAATACAAAGAAAGATCAATACCAACCATATCAATGAAAATGACATCACAGAAATTCTAAAGTCAGAAAAGAAAATAATGTCTGCTATAAACTCTCATTTACATGATAAAAAGTTTTATGGTGTCCTTATAAGTCCAGTGATTAAAAGAATCGTTGAATCCTTAAAAAGTCGCTGTGCCCTATCAAAAATGTTTCATATTCCAGACATTGCTAAACATAATATATTACAGTTCTTACCTGAAGCTGATTTGGTATCAATCATTCAAGCAGCCAATTTATTTTATAAAAAACCAATCCTAAAAAGATCATTAGCTGTTGTCACACCAGCCAACAAACGAATGAAAACTAACAAAGAAAATCAAACCCCTAATACAACTTCAATGTTTAACACTGTAAATATTGTCACTGTTCTTAAAAAACCTAAATCATCTTCATCTAGAGGAAGACTCACGAATATACAACCATGTGCATTGCAAAATCCATCCCTAAAAGCAAAATGATCGCAAGAAAGCCGATTAAAGCCAAACAAAGTCCCACAAATAATCAAAACCTCTGCTATAATTACATTACTAAGAATAACAATTAAAAATAGGCGTTTACAATGAGTCACTTAATACAAATCTTACTAATATTGATTGCAACCATGGGACTATCCTATGGCTATCATTGTTCACCGTCTCATTCTAAACCAGTTACTATTGAGGTTGAGGGTAATGAAAAACTTACCATTGAGGATGATGGAAACACCGTAAACATCAAAATTGAAGAACAATAAATTCCCTCTGTATTAAGCATGGCATTAATGAATGATCTATAATAAATATATGACTATTTTAAAATACATACTTTCAGCAATAACCTTGAGTCTTGTTACCCCAACCTTGGCAGATCAATCACTGAGTTCAGATGATTTAAAAAAAGTAGATTATCTGGTTGATCATCCTGATAAGCTAAAAAAGCTTGAAGATCTACCGGAATGGAAAAGACAGCGAGCATTTGAAAAGTTTGACATTACCCAAGAAGAATATGATGCTGCAATAGACAAACAAAAATCAACCCAATGATAGGTGAACAATCATGAAATAATTCTTACCCTTATTACTTTAACATCCCTATTTGGTACCACTTATGGACATAGTTGTCTGATCATGAAACCATCATAATATTTGATGAATGATCATATTAATCAAACAAAATAATTATATGCACTATAATTAAATTATAACAATAAGGAGAAATATTATGAAATATAAATATATTCTTTCAACCATATTTTTGGCTAGTATCGCCTCTGCTGATATAGGCACAACGAAAATGTGGCAATTAGATTCAAAAGCAAGTAAATATCCATACATCAACATTGCAAATAAGGCAAGTAACGCACTTGAAAAAGGTAATGACGATACAAGAGAAGGACTTGAAAAACTTGGTAACGATACTGGCAAGGCTTTTAAGAAAAAATAAGTAACTGAAAATTAGAAAAAATTATGGCGCGTTCGCGCTTTAACAATATCCCTAAAACGGATAGCAACTACGCTTCCCTTGACCAGTTTGATTCACAATGATTAATTGATCAACTGCAAACCCATGTTTTTTAGCATAGGCTTTAAAATGATCAAGCTGTTTTTTAGTGACTTTTGGTGTCCGTGATAAATACCATAGGTAATTTTTGGTATTGCTCGTTACATACGCTGCTTGATCGTCTAGATAAAAAATGATGTAGCTGCCATAAAAAGGACCAAAGAAAGATACTTTCAATTGCCCAATATTATTGTCACCGACTAAATAGCCACGTCCTTCTGCTTCAGACCATTGATCTTTTTTGGCATTGAAACCACGGTTAATGACTTTAATACCACCATCAGACCTCGGTTCATACGTTGCCGAGACACATGATAACCCTCGCTCAAAAGAATGATCAAGCCTGGCAATTTCATACCATCTCCCTAAATAAGCCTGCTTATCAAAGTTCTTGATAGGCTCTATCCCTTTTGGAGGATCATAACTACAACCAAATAAACATAAAAAACCTAAAATAATCCAGTAATATTTTTTCATTTCTTCACCACTATTGCATTAAATAACCGATCTGGGACATAAATAATTTTCTTTAGCTCAAAGCCTACCATCTTATGCTGAATCTTCTCATCGGCAAGGAATAACGCTTCTACTTCCGCCTGAGAAGCCCCTTTTTCTACTTCTACAAGTGAAGCTTTTTTCCCATTTAAACATAAAGGCATATGAATCTTTTCAACTGCTAAGAAAGTTGTGTCTACCGCTGGCCATGGATGATAAGCCAATGTATCAGCGTGCCCTAACCTTGCCCAAAGTTCTTCTGCTAAATGAGGTGCGAAAGGAGACAATACTAATATAAACTTTTCCCAACCTACTTTGGGTATGAATGGTTCATTTTTACAGACATTCATAAAACTCATCATTTGCGCAATGGCTGTGTTGAACTTTAATGCCTGAATGTCATTGGTCACTTTTTCAATGGTTTGATTCAATGCCTGGTTAAACGATTGACTGCCAGGCTCATCTTTTATCATTGCATTTAATTCACCTGAATCAATATCAATGGTTTGACGCCAAACCCGTTGTAAGAAGGTCAACATCCCTTTCACACCATTGGTCTGCCAAGGTTTGGTTGCTTCCAGTGGCCCCATAAACATTTCGTATAAACGAAGCGCATCTGCACCATACTCTGCAACCACATCATCAGGATTGACAACATTCAATTTTGATTTAGACATTTTTTCAACCATAGATGTCAATGGCTCGCCTGTAGCTTTTAACGTTGGCTGGCCCGTTGCATCTTGCTCTACTGAGTCAGGATGATGATATTTACCCAGTTTATCGCGATAGCTATAAGCGAGGATCATGCCTTGGTTAAATAGCTTTTTAAATGGCTCTTGGTGACTGACTACCCCACAATCAAATAATACCTTATACCAAAATCTTGAATACAATAAATGCGACACAGCATGCTCTAAACCACCCACGTATATATCCACTTGTCCCCAGTAAGCTTCTTTTTTG
>JAQWRO010000076.1 GCA_029243665.1 Gammaproteobacteria bacterium | reverse complement strand
TTCATGAAGTCGAGTTGCAGACTTCAATCCGGACTGGGAGCAGCTTTAAGGATTTGCTCCATCTCGCGATATTGCATCCTGTTGTACTGCCCATTGTAGCACGTGTGTAGCCCTACCCGTAAGGGCCATGATGACTTGACGTCGTCCTCACCTTCCTCCGGTTTATCACCGGCAGTCTCTATAGAGTTCCCGCCATTACGCGCTGGCAACTATAGATAAGGGTTGCGCTCGTTATGGGACTTAACCCAACATCTCACGACACGAGCTGACGACAGCCATGCAGCACCTGTTTAATGGTTCCCGAAGGCACTCTTCTGTCTCCAAAAGATTCCATCAATGTCAAGGGTAGGTAAGGTTTTTCGCGTTGCATCGAATTAAACCACATGCTCCACCGCTTGTGCGGGCCCCCGTCAATTCCTTTGAGTTTTAGCCTTGCGGCCGTACTCCCCAGGCGGAAGACTTAATGCGTTAGCTACGGCACTAAGAGGTCAAGCCCCCTAACACCTAGTCTTCATCGTTTACGGCGTGGACTACCAGGGTATCTAATCCTGTTCGCTCCCCACGCTTTCGTGTCTCAGCGTCAGTATTGGTCCAGAAAGCCGCCTTCGCCACTGGTATTCCTTCCGATATCTACGCATTTCACCGCTACACCGGAAATTCTACTTTCCTCTACCATACTCAAGATAACCAGTATCAAATGCAGTTCTTAGGTTGAGCCCAAGGCTTTCACATCTGACTTAATTATCCGCCTACACACGCTTTACGCCCAGTAATTCCGATTAACGCTTGCACCCTCTGTATTACCGCGGCTGCTGGCACAGAGTTAGCCGGTGCTTCTTCTGTAGCTAACGTCAAAATACTGGTGGTATTAATACCGTATTCTTCCTCACTACTGAAAGTGCTTTACAACCCGAAGGCCTTCATCGCACACGCGGCATTGCTGGATCAGGCTTTCGCCCATTGTCCAATATTCCCCACTGCTGCCTCCCGTAGGAGTCTGGGCCGTGTCTCAGTCCCAGTGTGGCTGATCGTTCTCTCAAACCAGCTACAGATCGTCGCCTTGGTAGGCCTTTACCCCACCAACAAGCTAATCTGACGCAGGCTCATCTTATTGCACCAGGTCTTAAAAAAGATCCCCAGCTTTACTCCTTAGAGACTATGCGGTATTAGCTCAAGTTTCCCTGAGTTATCCCCCACAATAAGGTAGATTCCTACGCGTTACTCACCCGTCCGCCACTCGCCATCATTTATCCGAAGATAAACATGCTGCCGTTCGACTTGCATGTGTTAAGCATGCCGCCAGCGTTCAATCTGAGCCAGGATCAAACTCTTCATTCATTTATAAAGGTTTTTTGTCACTTAGTGACAGATATATTTCTGTACTAAGTGCCCACACAAATTGCTTTAGCTGACAAATTTTAAAATATCAAATTCCCCTAAGGAATAAGACTTAATTATACATACATTAGGGAGGGTGTCAACACTACATTGCTCTTTTTTTCATTTATTTTCAAAATATTTTTAAATGCATGAATTATATGCAAAAAATTATTTGCTGTGTTTTATATCTCGCTGTTGTTTTTATAAATAAATTCTATTGTTTTTTTCTTCATTATAAACATCTATTTATCTCTGCTAAATATAACAATTGTTTATTAAATTTTTATTAAATTTTAGTTTTCTTTTTAATATCATTTTTTTTGACACATACATTTAAAACATTTGTTTGATGGGCACCCATTACACCTCTTCGAATCAGGGTAAAGATTTGCGGCATGCACCACCAGTGATAACCAGGCTGCTGCCAACTAGGCCCAAATTTCATTTTGCAACTAGTCGTCAAGCCTTAAGCAAATGTCACTGAGGAACCAATTAAGAATCACATTGTAAATAGTACCGTCATTATTTTTTTCATTTTCTTATCCTTATTTTATTACTTATATCTTCATTAAAGTATAAATGTGTACAAATTTTTTAAGGCGGGGCAAATATATCACCCAGGCCTGGAACTTAATCCACCAACGCATAGGCGTGCACCTAATCAACTAGTTTTCTTTCATTGAGCTATAATTAAAAGAAAACATGGCAAAACAACAAGAACAAATAGACACATCTTATTCGAAAATAGTGGAAACTTACTTAGATTTGGAAAAACTTGATTCTTGCGACCTTGTTAAGCAACCTTTTTCTCTTACTCAAACAAATTTTAAGAGAATCTATCAGCAACTCAATCAAACACACTATGAAAATATATCAGATAAAATTAAAGGAGGCATGTGCTATGGATATACCATTCTTTGGCTCGCTTCGATGCGCGTAGTACACGAAAGAAAATTACTAGATCAGACTGATTTTTCACCTGAGCAAGTATGCTTCTTCAAAGTTATTCAGATACTTGCAAAATATGAAAACGCAGATGTTAATACAATGCCAGATGATACGAGAAAATATTTTGAAGAATCATTAAAATACCTAGAAACATCTTTCAATACGATAAAAGACATTCAAGAAAAACAGTCACCTGATGATTTTTTTGAACCAAACAATAATGATTTTATTTTCTTACTACCTAACAAAGATGACAAAAATGAAGATGAATTTTACACCCATCTTTATGAAACCCTATCTTCATTATCAGCAGGGACATGCATTCAAATAGATGTACCTAGACATGCTATTGGGTGCTATATTGGAAAAGATAAAATTTATCTGCTAGATCCAAATGATGATAAAATTGTTACTTTGGACAAACTCTCTCCCCAAAGTAAAGTTTCTCAGATTTCCTTATTTGAACCACAAACAATCAACACTCAACTAGATAAAATGAACATCTCACACCTGAACATGGACATCTCACAGTCGAACACTGCATCATTTAAAACAGAACTTCAAATATATTTTTTACAATATTACAAAAATGACACCCTTCCCTTTATAAGCTTTAACTTATTAACAAGCCAACCCAATGAACATGCGATATTAAATGACTTTACAAATAATTCAATTGCACTTGAAAGCGAAACGCTTGATAAGCTGACTGAACTTGATACAGCGGGAAACAGAAATTATTTCATTCAATTAGTTAATAGTGACTTTTTATCTGAAGAATATAAAATATCCCTTCAATCAAAATTAATTTCTAAAATTAGAGATAAATTGATTGACTCTGATGAAATAAAAAATGACGATGCTTTGTTTGATTATTTTCGAACTTTTTCAAAAACCATGTCGGCATCTAGACTCCCCTCCGACTTACTGATCAAAGCATTAAAAGACGTGCCACCTGAAATCTTAATAGAAAAACTTCCAACATTGATGGCATATAATGAACTTAAACCTTTAATTGCTCAAGTATTAAAAGATGCGTCTGAAAAGCTAATACAACTAGCTCAAGAAGGAGACCTCATTCAATCAACCATGCTTAAAGCCCTTTACAATACTAACGTAAAGGACAATATAAAAGAAATAATCATACCATTAGTTCCCTTTCAATATTTTACTGTTACGTTGAGGTATTTTACAGCAATGAGTGCTAAAGAAAAACTTTCGGAATGGGATATTAAATGTCTAAACGCTCTAGCAGACTTGCTCGAAACAGCTAACAAAAACCTATCACCAATTGACTCGATTTTCATTATGCGCACGCTGGAAGAATTAAGAAGCAAGATTATACAAAAATATCCTGATGATAACAATACACTCCAGCCCGCCATCAATCATTTAAACAATGCGATCAATGATTGCGAACAAGCTCATGAGGCTTATCACAACCAATCACGCAAGCCCGGACCTTAATCCACCAACGCATAGGCGTGCACCTAATCAACTAGTTTTCTCTAATTGACCTATAATTTTATTAATGGTTAATGATAAAACTGCATTTATTACTGGTGGTGCTCAACGCATAGGCGCACATATTGCCTTAAATCTTGCTAAGTCTGGCTACAATATTATTCTTCACTACCATCATTCTTCAAAAGAGGCACACACCCTAAAAGATGCAATTAAATCTTATAATAGATCTTGCTTTATTTATTCTGCCGATCTTAGCGATGAAACTTCTACGCGATCCATGATCGAGGCTTTAAAAAATAAATTTAGCAATATTGACCTAATTATTAATAATGCCGCCACTTACCATCCAGATTCGCTCATTGACCTTGACGATCATGAATTTAGCTTGCAGATGCATACTAATTTTAAAGCTCCGATGTTAATCAGCAAACACTTTAAATCAGATGATAACCCTAATCACATTATTAATATGCTAGATAAAAAAATTACTACCATTGATCAAAAACGGTTCTCATATTGGATGAGTAAGAAAAGTTTAGAGCAATTTACTTATTATGCAGCCTGCATGCTTGCGCCGCACACAAGAGTCAATGCCATTGCACCTGGCTTAATGATGCAGCCTGTTAACCAAACCTATTCTGAGGATACCTTAGAAGAAAAACGTAATAAAACGCCTTTACAACGACTAGGCAACCCTGGTGACATTGTCAATGGCATTCTTGCATTAGAATCACTTACCTTCACCACAGGACAAGTATTATTCATTGATGGAGGCATGCACCTAATCAACTAGGTTTTCTTTAATTGAACTATAATTAATCATATGGAGTTTATTTTGTTGTTTTGTTTTACTTTGAAACACGGGGTGTGTGATTTGGCATTGCAAGGCATTTATTGCAGACCCAGTAACAAACACAATTTTTTTTCTCCCACAGCAGGATTACATTCATTACATCATGGCGTAGGAGCATTCATGGTACTGTTGCCATTCATATCAATACCATACGCATTAGGCTTGGCAATGATAGATGGATTGAGTCATCACATGATTGATTACACTAAAAGCACTCTGGTTGAAAGATACAATTGGGCTAAAGATGATGTTATGTACTGGGTAGCAACCACAGTAGACCAAACCCTACACTTTACAATTTACTTTTTAATTTGTTTACTAGCAATTTAACAATTTTACATACTTATACATTAGAAAAACATCATTCTGAACGCGATGCTAAACCGCTCCAAAGGGCTATTGACAATTTACAAAACACGATCGAGTCTAATAAAGACCACCAATCACCCAGGCCTGGCCCTTAATCCACCAACGCAGAGGCGTGCACCTAATCAACTAGTTTTCTTTAACTGAGCTATAATTAAAAGAAAACATGCCAGAAACAAAGAAAAGCCTATTAGCACTTAAAAATTACCTTCCAGACTTTATGTCTCAGAGTCCATTTGTAGACATACTTAAAACACTGCGACTATCGGAGTGCCTTGTCAAAAGAAAATTAACACTCAACCAAGTCGAGCTACAAAATGCTTACGAAAAAATTAATCCTGAACACTATCAAACCATTAAGCATGATATCATAAAGGGCATGTGCTATGGATATTCTATTCATTGGCTTGCCTCCATGCGTGCCACACAAGAAAGAAAGCTACTAGATGATATTCAGCCTGATGTAGAAGAAACGTGTTTCTTTAAAATCATCGAGATTCTTAATAAATATCATGAAACACCGGATAAAATACCTGAGGAAACCAAAATACACCTTCAAGATGGCTTTGGCATCATTACTCGGTTGCAAAAGCAGTCTATCCAAATTGAAGCAAATAAACAGCCCTTACAAACATCCCCTTTTACACCTAACAAAAATATTTTCGGCGCCTTTCCTCCAAAAGAAGAAGGCCCCATCCTCAACAAATTTTACACTGAATTATATGAAACCCTATCTCATTTGCCTGCAGGCACTTGCATTGTTATACATGTTCCCATACATGCTATAGGGCTTTACATTGGTCAAGACAAACTTTATATGCTTGACCCAAACGCAGAAGAAACGGTTGAATTTGATAAATTTAAGCCTGGCATAACACTTTCTGAAGCAAGCATTTTTGATTCCCTCATGCGACCTTCACCAAACAAAGAAGATTTTTTCATATCGAAGATGCAATCTATAATTAACCTTTGTTATAGCAACCCATCTGATTTAAAATTTATTGGGTTTCATCTAATAACACAAATTGATAATGAAGTAGAAAAGACTTTAACAACATTTATGGATAAACAGTTTAAATCATTAGGACCAGAGAGAAGCGTTGAATCCATTGATCAACTTGCAGATGAATTTATACAAAAAGAAACATGGTACGATTGTAGTACTATACTTAAAAGCTCTTTAGTCTCAAAAGACGATAAACAAAAACTTACTTCTGCTTTACTTAAAGAAATCTGCTATGGCGGCCGCCATGGCATTAGAATACTTTCTTTCTTAAAGGACATGTATGATTCAGATGAATACTTTCGTGGAAGGTTAACTGATCTATTTAAAAATAATGATAATTTTTCACCGCACATGATTGAACCTCGTCGCTACAAAGAAGCAGACAAAGAATTTTATTACCTCAATAACATAGCACTTTTATCAGTCGATTTTACAAAAAATGAGACCCGCATAAAAACACTTATAAACGAAGCTCCTAAAATAATTTCAAATTATTTATTCGACAAAGGTAAAATCCTTGATGGGAGGAGCCAACTAGCTTATGGCAGCCATCACCATTTAAAATATGACTATCCAATATTTACAATGCCTATAATAGAACAAGTTTTAATCCCAGAGCACCCCTTAACCTCCTTACGTTCTATGCTTGACGAGCTCAGTAGATTAATCTACAAATATAACCCTGACTCTAGCTATGACTCTGACTCTATTATCCGCAAGTTCACAGAACTCATTGACGCACATAACAAATTACACCGCCACGAACAATTACCTGATGATTTAAAAAGCGACATTAGAACCATGATTCAAATCATTATATTAAGAAAAAAATCACTGTATCTCGATGATCTACAAAAGAGCTTAGAAAACATTATTAACCCTCCAAGAGACGAAAACTTATGCGGAAAGCCTGGACCTTAAATCGTCTAACCCTGTGCCTTTGAAAACAGATACGTATAAATAAGTCAAATGCTTATAACAACTAAGCGCTGCTTGGTGACTTTTTTTCGCTTGGTGCAATGTTTTTTGATTAAGCTGATCCAATTTATTAAAAATGACAAGTACTGGGATCTCCAATTGACTCAATGCTTCGATCAAAAGCATATCGTCTTGTCGCAAATCTCTTCTGGCATCCAAAACCAACCAAACAGCTTCCAAAGACCGTCTTTCACTTAAATATTCATCCACATTGGCCTGCCAAAGATTGATGTCTGACTTAGACCTTTTTGCATACCCATATCCTGTAAAATCAATCATACGCAATGTTTCATTTACTTGATAGCAGTTTAAATATATCGTACAACCTGGCTTTGAGCTCGTGTAAGCAAGGCGTTTTTGACCAGCAAGCGCATTAATGAGACTAGACTTTCCTACGTTAGAACGCCCAAAAATAGCCATTTCACTACCTGTATCTTCCGGTAATAATTCGACTGAAGGAGAAGATTTAATAAAAGTCCAAAGACGCATGCAATATTTCTTAAATTAAGTTGAAAAGGATGAGCCGCAACCACATGTACGTTTGGCTCTTGGGTTTTTAAAGACAAAACGACAACCGGTAGGATCATCATCGACATAATCAAGCGTTGAACCAGCCATCAAAGGATAACTAAATGGGTCAATGACGACCAAAACTTGCTTTTGATCAGCTTGCTCAACATTAACTTGCTCTGAAACAGCTACCTTAGGATCAAGCAACTCACATTCAACTGAGCCACATGACTCAAAACGATGGCACATCAGCCAATCGGTTGCATCCACACTTTCGTCAAATTCAAAACCGTACTCAAAACCGGCACAACCCCCGCCTTGAATGTAAACCCTAAGCAATGTACCAGGTTCACCAACCTCACTGATAAGCTCATAGATCTTATCAAAACCTTTAGCTGTTAAAATCAAGGCCGGATCGTTAGTCATTGTTTTTTCAGAACTTGTCGTTGTTGTACTCATATACTTAAGTATAACAAGCTGTATCATTAAGCACAATCACCCATTAATTGTATATTTGAATGAAACCAAAAAGATTTGTTATAATATATATTATGAAAATATTTTTATCTCCTGCAAAAAAAATGGTGGCCGGCAAACCTGGACTTAGAAACCCAATGTTTTTAGATGAGTGCGTCGACATTGCAAAAATACTTAATCAAACATCCACGAAAGACTTAACCAAACTATTGGAGATAAGCCCTACGCTTGCTGAGCTTAATACCAAGCGCTACAGTGATTTTTCTCGCGAAGCACTTGTCAATGATGGCGAATCAGCATTATTTACTTATGCAGGCGATGTTTATCATCACTGGCAACCAGAACAATTCAATGGTGAAGAGATTGGTTTCATAGATGAACACTTTCTAATCATCAGTGCACTATATGGCATCTTAAGACCCATGGATAAAATTCTTCCATATCGACTAGAAATGAAAAACAAACTTTATTATCAAGACAAGATCATCAGTCAGTATTGGCATGACCGACTCAATACATTTATGTCAGACATAAAGGAACCGATCGTTCTTTTGTGCTCAAATGAATATCAAAAGGCATTAAACCTCAACGGACACGATGTCACACGCATTAAATTTCAAGAAATAAGAAATGGGGGTTTAAAAACCATTGCACTCAATGCCAAAAGAGCAAGAGGACAAATGGCAGCCTTCATCACTAAAAATAAAATTCAAAACGTCGATGAGCTCAAGCAATTTAATGATATGGGGTATAATTTTTCTGAAAGCTACTCCACTGAAAAGAATTTTTTATTTATTAAATAATAAAACATCATATTAAATCAAAAAAATTTGTTTAAATTATTAAATAAATATATTAATTTATATAATATGAAAACCTTACTGAATATTTCTAAACTCTTGTCCTTTGCTTTGATTACTCAGCACACTTTTGCTCACACTGAAACCATTCAATCTATTTATAACGATGCTCTTAACTTTGATCAGAACATTGAGGTAGCTAGAGGAAAAGTCATGCAAATGGATGGCATATATCGAGAAGACTTATGGGATTTTTTGCCAGCCCCCCTTGTATCTTACAGTCAAGAAAGAAGAGACATCACTTATAAAAACAAGAGCTCAACCGTTTCACACCCAGGTTCTTATGACTTAATCGTCATGCAGAGTATCTCTGCACCAAAAGTATTTAGTGCCATGAGTGCTGATAAATTTACACAAAGCAGTAAGGCTAGTTATAAACATCTTCATGACAGTTTACTGGGCATCGTTACAACACAAATTACAATTGGGATGATGCAATTTGAAGCACTAAAAAGCAATGATATCAAAATCAAACAACTTCAGGACATATATCAAAGTGAGCTAGAGAAACACTCTACAAACACAACCAATATCAATCTTTTAAAAACATCCCTTGAAAACGCAAAGGTTAACCGATCAAATATTCAAATAAGTTTAGAAACTTCGCTTAACAACATGTATCTTACAACAGGAAAACGATATCAAACATTACCAAAAGCACCAGGCAGTTCAAAATTAATTAACTTCATTCATCTAAAAAACCTTGATTACTATAAAGATAATGTAGCAAAGTATAATCAAGCGATAAAGGCAACTAAATTACAACTTGTTGCAGAGAAATATCAGCTCAAAGCAACAAAAGGTAATTTCTTACCATACATCTCCTATAATATATTATATAACAAAAACGAATCCCAAGACGATAATATAACTTCGGATCTTGTAAAAGATTCATTCGTTACATCTCTTGGTCTGACCTATGATTTTGGGGCCAATCCTGGAAAAGTTATACAACAAAAGGGGACACTTATGAGGGCCCAAGCAGAAAGCAGACAGACCAATGCTGAACAATTCAACTTGGTAAATAATAATTTTAAAAGAATTACCATGCTCAAAAACAATATCCGTCAACTTGAAAAGACCATAGCTCAGTCAGACAAAACCCTTGTTTTAATGAAAAATGAATATTCTAATGGAAAAATCTTTTTAAGTGATTTAATTGAATTCATTGATCAACAAAATGACATTAGAAACAATCTTGTTACTTCTAGATACCAGTTAATACAAAACTATACCACACTCCTTATAACTTCTGGATTTAATTCTAATAGCATTGCAACAACCATTGATGACATTATGTCAACGCAAGCTAATTTAAAAAATGTACTGAATTAAAATAATTTTTTTTATTTCAATCTTGATGCCAATACTAACAACCAGCGTTGCTCATCACGATCAAAACGCTCAAACATAGACTGATTAGAAACAATGTCTTTGAGTGACATTGACTCTTGACCAATTTTGCGCACTTTAAGCACTAAAACCTCACCATTTCTACCTAATTTTTTTATCATTAGAGATGATTTTCCAAATGTTTTTTCTTTAAGCCAATTTAACATACTACTTCATTATTCCGATATTTAAAAAAATCTATAAAATCTCTTCACATTATGTTAACTTTTATAATATTAGGCTTTTTGATAGACACTATTTATAACGCTAAAAAAATGCAAAATTCGCACAAACTAATTCTTGCTTTTTAGCCAACCTCTATCAAGAAGATATTTGATGATTTTTACGTGAGACATATCTTACACTATGACGGGCACAAACAATATACAGGGAAATATAAGCGGAGCATCAAAAGAAATGCGCGCACACAGACTTAAACGCCTGCGCAAAACAACTGGCCTGTCTCGCAAAGACTTTTCAAAAAAATATAATATTTCTCCCGGCACATTGCAAAACTGGGAAACAGCTCGCTTTGGCGGCCTAACAGAAAAAGGTGCAACTTTAATCATTTCTGCTCTTAAGTGCGAGCAAATATTTTGTACCTTTGAGTGGCTTATGTATCAATCTGGCATTGGACCTAATTTTGAAAATGTCGAACCATCGAACTTGAAAGAAACAAAGAAACACAAGCGAAGCACACCTCAGGAAGACCTTATTGTATTTGAAAGATTAAATCAAAATGCTATTCATCTAAAAATTGATGACAATACAATGCTCCCACACTTCAAACCAAGACAACTAGTGGCTGGAACAAAAAAAACAAACAAACAAATTACTCACTACAATGGACATATATGTATTGTAAAACCGACTTGTCTCGACCAGTATGTGGTTAGGGTAATCAAAACACATCCCAGTGAAAAAAACCTTTACAACTTAATTCATTTAAATCCATTAGCATCTAGCATTACCAATTTAAACAAGCTTTATATGATTGAATATTTTGCCCCAATAGAATGGATTAGAAAAATATGATACCAAATAATACTTATAAAATTGTTACAACCAATCTTATTGAACACATTAGGAGAAACTCATGAAACATGCGTTATATAAACTAACAATCATTTTTATATGCACTGTAACTCTTGCAAGTAAAAGCAACAGTCTAACCACACTTTATAATGATGCTATAAGATTTAGCCCCGATTTGGAGACAGTTAAGGCAACAGTGGAACAAAGCATTGGCGTTAAATTTGAGCAATATTATAACTTTGCACCCTTACCCCTGGTTAATTATGATATAAACAACAATGAATTTACCTACAAAGATGGCTCTAAGCGAGACAGCCATCCAAATGTATTGTCAGTTGATATCTCACAAAGCGTATCCGCGCCCAAGATATTTAATACAATTAGCGCTAACAAAGCAGCAGACAGTGCTAAAGCAGCCTTAAATGCAGAACATAGCTCATTACTAAACTCTGTTGTTGGTCAATATGCTAATGTTTTATCAAGCTATGAATCACTTATGGCTTTAAAAACTCAAGCTGCTTACCTGAAAAAAGTATACGAACAAGAAAAACAAAAGCTGCGCCTGGGTGCGTCCACAAAAGCCAATGTAGCCCAAGCAAAGACGTCTTATGATGTTGTGGTTGCACAACAAGTAGATGCCAAACTAAGCATAAGCACTGGACTTAATCAGCTCTTTATTTTAACAGGGGTAAATTACACAACATTACCTCAATTATCTAGTGACATAAAACTAAATGATACTCTAACACTAAAAAACATTGATTCGTATAAAGCATCAACGTTGAGTGACAATGACAATATCCGTGCCAGCAAACTAAACTTGCAAGCAAACCAAAATCAGCTTTATTCAGCAAGATCAAGCTTCCTTCCTTACATTACCTATGGCCTCACATATACTAACTATCATGATCAAAGCGACTACCTTCCTTCACAAACGGTTGAAGAATCCACAATAACCACAGTTGGCGTTGGACTTAATCTTGCCAATAACCCTGGCGTAGCTATGCAGCAACAAGGCATTTATGACGAAGCAGTCGCATCCAACAGAGGCGTTGTAATAGACACACTAACACAACTAAGCACAGCGTATGAAAGTGTTCTTGCCTCAAAAGAGGCTGTTCGCAGATACGAAAATGCTGTTAAAAGTGCAAAAGTAAGCTTAAAAGCAACGCAAGCATCGTATAATGCTGGCTCAATGACACTGTTAGATGTATTAAACAGTATCCAAGAGCTACAGAGTAATGAAACGATACTTGCTCAGAAAAGATATGAATACTTTACTTATTATGCAGGGCTGAGAGCATTAACAGGAGAGTCACCAACACAAATCCTTAAAACCCTTGATCAAACAACCTCAAAAGGTGTCAACTTAAGAAATATAGCGATTTAATCATAGCTTTTTAGCGCATCAAGGATCTGTTCCTATCCTTCAATAGCTTTTACATATAGCGCTTTATAAATTAAGCTCTTCTTAATTTATATATATTAAGATCATATGTATATAATATATATGATCACATATAGATATGAGCAGCCTTACGACATTAAAATAACCGAGCCACAAGACACATACAATACCTTCACAAACAAGTACAAAGTCCCTCAGAGACATCTATGATAATTACAACAGAACTTCATTAGAAAGGATAAAATATCCATATAGCATGAAACGTTTATTCTCAAGCAATCTTAAAATTTGCCAAGAGCTAAATCATAAACCCTGCCACAAACCATCGCAAACCAATGCCTAATGATGATATGACGATATGACGAACATAAGCTTATGGATATCAGATAAAAATCTAAGGGGATTACGTGACGCTATTGAACAAGTGTTAGAGACTGAAATACAGCAGTTTAACAAAGCACCGTTGATTGATGGAGGCCCAACTAATGACGAACAGTTTAGAAACAATATCTGCTACCTCATGCATACACTTAAACATATCGATAGCTTGGGCGATAGACCAGATACATCCAAGCCGCCAGGAATACTTACCATTATGTTTTGCTGTTGTCTTCTAGCATTATTGATAGCGTTTGCGATCTCTTTAGTGTATGAGCAGTTGAATTACAAACGACTTAAAGGAAATATTCCTGTAGAAAAGAAAATTTATAATAGTTTACCAGATGATTTTAAGAATCTTTTTCAAGAATCACCATTACATAATGGGTTCTTTTCTTGTAGAAAAAAAGCGCCCTTAGCGCTTTTTTCTTAGATCAAATATTACTTCAGTTTTTCTTCATTGAAGATGACAGTACGTCTAAGTTTCTTATCATACTTTTTAAGTTTAAGCTTCTTAGATTCCATATTTCTATGATTCACTGTCGTTGTATAGTACTCACCCGTACCTTCGGATGATACTAATTTTACGAATACTCTAGCTTTATTTTTTCCTGCCATATTATACCTCTAAACCCTACTGCTTGTTAAATTTTTCCATTGCAGCTGTAAAACCAATTTTATCAATCAATTTGATTGCTTTAGCGGACACAACAAGTTTAACATAAGTTTTCTTAACGGGATCCCAAAAGCGCTTTGTTTGTAAATTTGGCATAAAACGACGCTTTACATGGTTTTTAGCATGTGAAACATGGTTACCGCTCATTGGGCGTTTTTTTGTGATTGAACAAACTTTACTCATAGTTTTCCTAAATTTAAATTGCTATGTTATACAAAAACTTTAATAAAAACAAGTTTCAAATAACAATTTGTTTAAAAATCTACTTCTCTATCTTAATATCGACCGTTTTAACTTCAGCATCACCTGATTGCTCCCAAGGTCGAATATATGCCATCACAATTTCACCCTGTCCTGGAAAGTTCACAGCAAGGAACACATCCAGTTGCTCTACACCGGGTGCACCACAACATGGCTGCTCAGGCGGCAAGTATACTTTTTGCTTGACTGAAACTCCTTGTGTAGTTGAAATCACCTTCCATTGATAACCTGTGGTTGAATTAGAAGGCAATTCAATAAAGAATGTGTTTGATTCTGGATGTATCACTTCAGGGTGATTAGGGTCAATTGGATACAGAGGGTTAGCAAATGCTGCCGATAAAGATAATGCTGCTAATGTAAGATAATGGCTTGATTTTATCATTGTAATTTCCTCACTTATATATATTATAGTTTGATATTAACCCAGTTACGTTTAAATATCTAATTTTTAACGTTTCGATAAAAAAAAACAATATATAAAGCCTAAAAGATAATATTTACAAATCAATGTGCAAATACAATGCTTTGAGTACAAACTTAATGTTGACAATTAATTTTAAGATAGTAAAATCAAGGCTATGGTTAAATCAGAATTTATAAACTTACTAGCCGAAAAGGCTGAGACACTCAACTACAGAGAAGTTGACCTTATTACTAACTTTATGTTCCGTACCCTTGTGAATTCTCTAACACAAGGTGACCGCGTTGAGATCAGGGGCTTTGGCAGCATGACACTTAAGAAATTAAATCCTCGTCAAGCAGTGAATCCACAAACAGGCGAGAAAATTTGGACCAATGGACGATATAAAATCCATTACAAGCCAAGTAAAAATATTAGAGAAAAACTAAACCCTGAAGCAAAAGGAACTGACCAATAACTTTACGTTATTGGCTCAGTCACACCTTTCTGACCTTGATACTTTCCAGCACGGTCTTTGTAGGATGTACTACAAACTGACTCGCCTTTCAAGAAAATCATTTGAGCAACACCTTCGTTTGCATAGATCTTTGCAGGCAAGCTGGTAGTGTTTGAAAATTCTAAAGTCACATGCCCATGCCATTCTGGCTCCAAGGGTGTAACGTTAACAATGATACCGCACCGAGCATAAGTAGACTTTCCTAAGCAAATTGTCAAAATATCTCTAGGGATATCAAAATACTCAACTGTTCTAGCCAATGCAAAACTGTTTGGAGGGATAATACAACTATCGGCTTCAATACTCACAAAACTATTAGGGTCAAATGCTTTAGGGTCAACAACTGCAGAATGAATGTTTGTGAAGACCTTAAACTCATTGGCACAACGAACATCATAACCATAACTAGAAGTACCATAAGATACAATTTTACCATGCTCATTTGTGCGTACTTGGTTTGGCTCAAATGGGCTAATCATGCCTTTGGCAGCCATTTTGTTAATCCAGTTATCAGACATAATTGACATCGTAATTCTCCTATTCTGTCACTATTGTTGGTATATTACCTGTTGGATGATCAGGCAATGCTGCTATCTCTTTAATTAAAGCAGTTACTATGCGAGAAAAGCAATCATCTTGCTTATTTTTTTTGATTGGCTTACTGTACTTTGTATCAAAAGGCACGTCACCCAGCAGTGTCATTTCAGAAGACAACCTTTGAACACCCGCTGACCAAGCATGTGTCTCATGGCCACATTGTTCACATGTATGCATTGCCATATTATTGATATAACCCAACATAGGCACAGATACTTTTGCAAACATTTTAACACCCTTCAATGCATCTGCTTGAGCCATAGGGTGCGGTGTTGCCACAGAAATAGCGCCAATGATAGGAATTTTTTGAGCAAGGGTCAACTGCGTATCACCAGTGCCAGGCGGCAAATCTAAAATCAAAAAATCCAACTGTGGCCACTTTGTTTGCATTAAAATTTGCAATAGCGTTTTACTTAAGATTGGACCACGCCACACCATTGGCTTATCTGCATCCACTAAATATGCCAAGGACATTGTAGCAATATCATTTTTCATGATAGGCAAAAATTGATCACCATCTGTAGCGTCAGCCTCAGAAGACTGGGTACCCATCATGATTGGAACATTAGGGCCATAGATATCTGCATCAAATAAACCAACTCGGTAACCAGATTCTGATAACTGAGCTGCCAAGCGGCATGCGGTTGTTGTCTTGCCTACACCACCTTTGCCCGAACTCACTGCAATGACATTTTTAACATTACTTATTTTCGTATTTAAAATTTGAGTCTTATAAGTTGGCACTTTGGAATATATTTTTAAACCCATATCAGGTGGCAATAACGATTCTAAAGCAACATGGAACTGCTGCGTCAAATCAGCAACATGTTTTTTTTCAACAGGATAAATTAAAGTGATGACAACTTCTTTACCTTTTGTCTTTATATCTATTTGATCACCAAAAGGCAAATTAAGCCAAGGGCATATCAATTTTGAAATGACTGATTTATATTTATCTTCAATATTCATTAGTTTAAGATTTTATTACCATTTGAGATTTTACGCAATATTTTTATTTAATCATACTAAATTATCATATTTTTAGGCCCAAAACACACATAACCATTGGAATTTACTGCATAATAGCATATAATTATAATATTAAATTATGATACATATTATCGGTTTCAACCATCATCGTTGCCCAATTAACCTCAGGGAACAACTCGTCTTCTCCGACGAGGCGTTTTATGACAATGGCAAACAGGTTAAAGTCATGTTAAACGCAACAGACTTTATACTACTAAACACCTGTAATCGTAGTGAAATTATTTTTAACGGCAATGGTGTGACAGATATCGAGCGTATACTTTCCTGGATCGCTTCACATAGTCATTTGCCTATTAAAACCCTTGAAAAAAACATGTATCACCATCAAAACTTAGATGCTATTAATCATATGATTAAAGTCTGCTGTGGCCTTGACTCAATGCTACTAGGTGAACAACAAATTTTTGGGCAGTTTAAAAAAGCTGTTGAACATGGGAGATCACTGGGTTTTGTTCAAAACAGCCTCTACGCCATTTGCCAAAAAGTCTACGAAGCTTGCAAACACATTCGACATGCCAACAAGATTCATGAATCAACGGTTACTTTAACTCACGCAATTTACAAAACTGTCCACACACATTATCCAGGTCGTAAGAACCTTAATACATTAATGATCGGGACAGGAGAAACCATTGCCCTTATTGCTAACCAATACATAAAGTATAATTTTGGTCAGATATCTATCGCTGGAAGGACACTCGAGCGCGCCAAACGCATTGGCGCCAAACATAACTTAACTGCCATGCGTATCCAGAACATTCCCGACAACATAAAAGATTTTGATATTATCATTACGGCAACGTCAAGTCAGATGCCTATTCTTGGAAAGGGGCTCATCGAAAACACACTCAACAAGCATCCAGAAAAAACTTTTTTAATTTTTGACTTAGCAGTCCCTAGAGATGTTGAAACTGAAATTAACCAACTAGAAAACTGCCAATTATTAAATATTGACGATTTGCAAAAACAAATGCAACAAGGCCAAGAACATCGAACACTAGCTGCTAAAAAGGCCGAAAAAATGATTGAATATGAAGCCAACCTGATTTATGAGAACCATGTTGCAAAGGGTCAGCTGAATCACATTATTAACTTTCGCCAACACATCCAAGAAGCCCAAAATCAAGCAATTAACAAAGCACTGAAACAGCTTGAACAAGGCATTGCCCCTGATGAGGTTGTAATTGAAAGCATTCGAAGTCTCACCAATCTATTTCTTCATAAACCAACCACACAGCTTAAACAAGCCATTATTGATAAAGAAGAAGACATCTTGAAAGCCTCTAAATACCTTTTTGAAACAAGTGATCTCCCTTCATGAAAACACTTTCCCCCTCACTTGTAAAAAAGTTAGAAACCCTGCTTGCACGAATGAAAGAGATCAATGAGTCTCTTGAAAATGCCGATCATACCGAACAAGATAAAATAACAAAACTCTCAAAAGAAAGAGCTCATCTTCATAAAGTAACAGATCTCTATACAATTTATCTTGATAAACTAGCCAATATAGAAAACCTCAAACAAATACTCTCAGATCCTGAAATGAAAGCTTTGGCAGAAGAGGAAATAGGTGATGAAGTGCAGGCCATTGAGGGCTTGATTGACGAGATATTCTGCGCACTTATTCCCGAAGACCCTGACAATGATAAAAACGTATACTTAGAAGTTCGGGCAGGCACTGGCGGAGATGAAGCCGCCCTTTTCTCACAAAACTTATTTGATATGTATCAAGCATATGCCCATCAAAATAACTGGCGCATAGAAATTGTTCAGCAAAACAAAACCGGTCAAGGTGGCCTAAAAGAGATCATTGCCCTTATTTCCGGTCGCGAAGTCTATGCCAAACTAAAGTTTGAAAGTGGGGTTCATAGGGTCCAGCGTGTTCCAGCAACTGAATCGCAAGGCAGGGTTCATACTTCAGCCTGCACGGTTGCAATTTTACCAGAAGTAACCTCTGTCACTGAAATAGACATTGACCCCTCTGATCTTCGCATTGATACATTTAGATCCTCAGGTGCAGGGGGACAACACGTAAATACAACTGATTCAGCCGTTAGGATCACACACATCCCGACAGGCGTTGTTGTCGAATGCCAAGATGAACGCTCTCAGCATAAGAATAAAGCCAAAGCAATGAAGCTTCTACAAAGTAGAATCTTACAATCTGAGAGAGAAAAGCAACAGCTTGCTCAAGCATCCGAAAGAAAAATTCAAGTAGGCTCAGGGGATCGTTCTGAACGGATTAGAACTTATAACTTTCCCCAAGGCCGTATCACCGACCATCGGATTAATTTAACATTATATCAACTGAATGAAGTTTTAAGCGGGCAACTAGATCAACTCATCAATGCATTAACAGCAGAAAACCAGGCCAAACTTTTGACCGCCATGGAAAAGGACACATAAACCACCATGTCAACCTATGTGATAGGCGACATACATGGCTGCTTTAACGGCCTTAACAAGCTCTTAGAAGCCATCTGTTATAACGCTGATGACACTCTATTCTTTTTAGGAGACCTCATTAATAAAGGTCCCGATAGCATTGGGGTTTTAACATGGATCATGCAACAAAAAAATTGTCACGCTGTACTTGGCAATCATGACTTGTACATCCTCCACAGCATCATTAACAACTCTAATTCTCTTAACACAACAGCACAAACTTTTATAAAAAAACATGATGCCATTGATTGGTTATTACAACTACCCCTATTGATCGAACAAGGTGACTATTTATTCTGTCATGCAGGCATCCACCCCAAATGGTCTGATTCAGACATCAAAAATATTCTCAAACTCCAAAATGATTTTATAAGTACCACTAATCTAAAACAGTTTTATAGCCAGCCAAGTTGGCAAAGAGCACCTGAATACGATAATCCTTTTTTCATCATGGCAGTTTTAACTGAAATGCGTTTTTTGAACCGCATAGATTTTTCGCTTGAACAAGGCAGTACAGATAATATGGCTAATAACCCAAACAAAGTGGCCTGGTTTGACATCACAGAAACAAATTATACTCAAAAACATATCTTCTTTGGTCATTGGGCACGGCTTAGTACCATAGAAAACAATCATACAACCTGCTTAGATGGCGGCTATGTATACGGCGGGAAATTATTATGCTATAGGCTTAATGATGGAAAGCTTTATAGCCTCACAAACCCAAAACAAAAAACTTAATAATCTCAAAGTACAGGATGGAAAGGGCCGCACCAACAGGCAAAGTCACAAACCAAGATGAAAAAATACCTCTAACAACCCCAAGGTCTATCGTTCCTATGCCGCCCATTAAACCAACCCCAAGGACCGCACCAACCAATGTGTGCGTGGTTGAAACTGGCATGCCAAAAACAGTTGCACAAATAACAGTAAATGCCGTTGCAAACTGTGCTGAAAAACCTCTTATGGGTGTTAATGATGTGATTTTAGTGCCAATAGTCTCAATAATTTTATATCCATACATACTGAGCCCTGTAACAACGCCAAGTGCACCAATCACAGTAACCCATCTAGGATGATCGTGTAAGGACTCATCACTTAAGATAGTGATTACCCTGGACAATGGACCAATCGCATTTGCAACATCATTGCCTCCATGTGCAAAAGCCATTGCTGACGCAGTAAATATTGCTAACACACCAAACATGCGCTCTACAGACCTATATGCCATTAAATAGTCTTTGTGGTTCTTAAGATCTACTTCTTCTGTACTACTAATAAATTTATGACCAATGAATGTAAAAACTAAACTAATAATAAGTGTCCAAAAAATAGATTGAACAAAATTCCATTTTACTCCCAAAAAGACAACACCCTGACCAAAAGCAATTTGTGCAATAATCCAGGAAACCAAAAAAAAGTATACAGGAATATAACGTTTTGCATAGATAACGGGGTTTGCTTTATTTATGATTAATGTTTTTACCGAATAAAAAATAGCTGCTGAAATTAAAGCAGCAATAAAAGGCGTGAGCACCCAACTTAACACAATACCACTTAAAATGTCCCAATGAACATGATGAATACCAGCAACATAACAACCAAACCCCAAAATAGCCCCAATAATACAGTGTGTCGTAGAGACAGGCCAACCAAACTTTGTCGCCGTTAGCAACCATGTTGCCGATGCACCCAATGAGGCAATCATCCCAATAACCGTAATCAAGTCTGCATTTTCAACACCACTTAGATCAACCAGGCCTTTACTAATAGTTGAAGTTACCTCATTACTAGCCAGCAGTGCTCCTGCAACTTCAAATACAGCCGCAAGAATAATCGCTTGTTTGATGTTGAGGACTTTAGCGCCAACAGATGTACCCATTGCATTTGCAACATCATTTGCACCAACACCCCAAGCCATTGCAAAGCCGAGGAATATTGCTAAATAAATTAAATATAGTGATTCTGGACTAGTTATCAACCGTCTTCCTTCCAAAATATGTTCTAAATAACTGAGCCAAATGGACATCGCTGTTAGCAGCCATCTTCAATGTATGCTCGTGAGAAAGCACTTCATCACTTAGACCCGAGCCTTGGTTCACAACCACAGATACCATTGCAACTTTTAACTCATAATATCTTGCTGCAATGATCTCAGGAATTGAAGACATAGCAACAGTATCCGCACCTAACATCTGAAAGGCTTTGACTTCAGCAGGAGTCTCAAAACATGGCCCCTGCACACCCATATAAACACCTTCTTCCAAGTCTAATCCAATGGATTCAGCAGATGCTTTGAGCTCTTTTCGCATATCAAGATCATAAACATTATCCATGTTTAAAAAACGGCTTCCGGCTTCCTCTTGTATCCCGGTCAATGGACTTTTAAACTGCCAATTAATGTGGTCTTTGACCAACATCATTGCTCCTGCTCTAAAATCAGGATTAAGGCTGCCAGAACAGTGCGTTACAATTAAAGATGAAGCACCTAAATTCTTTAGCAGCCGCACAAAAGCGAGAAACTCTTCAGGCGCCCTGCCTTCATACCAATGAGGGCGACCTAAGCAACAAATCACGGGTTGAGCTTCAAGTTCCCCAACAATCATTTTCCCCTGATGACCTTTTACCTGGCAGGGTTTAAAACCCTCAATTTGATCATATGATATCTCTTCATGAACGACAATGTCATTAACAATTTGATGCAATCCAGAACCTAAAACAATAGCCGTTTTACCGTTATCCATAAAATACTTCCTCAGTTATTCACCAACATAATGAGTCTGCCACCTAGCTCCTCTAGGATATTAGCAACTCTACTTAACTTATCAATTGATTGATACATAAAAATTAGATCTATTTGATTGAATGAAGACTCCACTAAAAACAATGTATGTCTAAGCACAACCTCGATATCGTCTACTTTTTGTTCTAATTGATCAATATCATGTGCCGCATTAATCACATGTTCACGAAAAATATGACCAAAGCCAGTCTCAACCAAATCGTCTAATTCAAGAATAGCTTTATTAAACTTTCTCATACAATTTAATACAGCATTAAGAAACTCAAAAAATGTTGGCTCTACTTGAGGTGGGATTACAATTTTTCTACCAACCAATGTTGCAGCAGTATCACGAAGTAAATTTAATATTTTTTCTTGGGCATTTAACATATAAAGAATTTCACCACGAGGAAAAGCCATCATAAGCTGCTTGTTCATTAATCGTCGTACTTTGTCTTTTCTTCGGTCTGCAGCCCTTTCAATATTTAACATTTCATCAAATATTTCTTGAGCAACATGATAATCCTTAGAAAAAATTGCATGGAAAAATGGCTCCAATTTCATTAACATTTCTTCTGTTAGCTTAAGATGCTTCCTTAAACCTCTAACAGGAGATCTGCCAATAAGTTTTAAAATTGATGTTTTCATAGGTATTAATTCGCCTTAAGTAACATAATACATATTCCAATGAAGCCTATCAAACCTAATGCTAAAAAACCAAGCGTGTTCATTGTCTTCAAAGCCGCATCCATTGTAAAAATCTCTGGTCGTCCTTTAATGGTTCGATAACATAACCATGCTGCAAAAAAAATTCCTAATATCCAAAAAATTTCTAACCAATTCATTGCTAATTACCCTCCGCTGATTGATTGGGCAAGTCATGAAATTTCAACAAATCACTTACTGTCCATACTTCGATGGAATTGGTATGCCCAGAAACCCCAACCAAATCCCCTTTTAAGATCACAACTGTATCAGGTGGCTGAATGTTATTTTGATCTATTAAAGTTTTTACAGCTAAAACATCTAATGAGGCAACATCATGATCAGAAAAACTAACCAAAATCGGAGAAACCCCTCTAAATAGATTCATTTTCAGACAAATAGACTTATTTTGGCTTAAAGCATATATAGGGATATGAATTTTTTGCCTAGACGCAAACAGTGCTGTTCTACCTTTTTCGGTATAAACCACTAAAGCTTTTGCAAGTAAATCAGCTGAGATTTGACAACCATTTAAAGTCAATACTCTGGTTGTATCACATTCCTTAATATTATGCTTAAAGATTTCATGCTCCCCCCCCATTAACATGTCCTGTTTACAAATTTCAGCCATCTGCTTTATTACTTGAACAGGATGTTTCCCAACAGAGGTCTCAGCAGATAACATTAAAGCATCTGCCTCATCAATATTTGCATTAGCAACATCAGAAACTTCAGCTCTTGTTGGCGTGAACGCATGTATCATAGATTCCATCATTTGTGTTGCAACAATGCTAAAACAATCATATTTTTTTGCAACTTTAATAATGTTTTTTTGTAAATTTGGCACTTTTGCAAGCCCAACTTCCAAAGCAAGGTCACCTCTTGCAATCATTAGCCCATCTGAAACTTCTGCAATTTCATTGATTCTTTTAATTGCCTCAGCTCTTTCAATTTTTGCAATGATGCTTGGGCTGCAATTTTGACTCTGAATAAATGCTTTAAGACGGATAATATCCTCACCTTTTTCAACAAAAGACAAGGCAACAAAATCTATATCATGCTCTAGCGCAAACGCTAAATCCTTTTGATCTTTCCGGGTAAATGCAGTTGTTGATAGCCCCCCACCCTTTAAGTTAATGCCTTTTTTTCCAGAAAGAATTCCGCCAACCAATACCTCAGTTGATAAAACCCTCTCTGTCTTACTTGTTGCCCTAAGTATGATATTGCCATCGTCTAATAACAATGTTTGACCTATATTAACATCGCTTACAATCAAAGACTCTTCAATCCCAGCAATACTTTCAGTTCCTTGATTAACGTCATGGTCTAAACTTAGGTCAAATTTACCGCCTTGTGTTAATAAAACTTCACCGTTTGCAAAGCTACCTATTCTAATTTTAGGCCCCTGCAGATCGACTAAAATAGAAGGCTTAACATAATTATTTTCTGACTGAAGCTGTTTAATTCGTTCAATACTTTTTGCATGAATTTCATGAGAACCATGAGATAAATTTAATCTAAAAACATCCACGCCTTGCTCAACCATTTGGCGCATGGTGTCGAGGTCCTCACATGCAGGCCCAAGTGTTGCGATTATCTTAGCAAATCTCATGAAACAATCTCTTCTAAATAAATTCTGTTTTCTTTTACTGCCTCTAGCACAGGTAGTGAGCCATAAGCAATATAATGTAAAAATGCACCACCTGAAGTTGAAATATAGTCAAATTGATGCTCAATGTTTAAGTCTTCGACTGCTGCAACAGAATCCCCGCCACCAATAATTGCATAAGCTGATGATTCAGCAATGGCTAGCGCTATTTTTTGTGTGCCAATTTGAAAATTTTCATTCTCATAATAGCCCATTGGCCCATTCCAAAGAACGGTTTGTGCTTGATCAACATACTTTGCAAAAAGCTGACAAGTAGCTGGTCCAATATCTAATATAGAATCATCTTCATCCATGTTAATATTTTTAAAGTCAACAACTGCCATTTTTTGATTTATTCCATCAACGGGTAGAATAATCTTATCTGCATGCTTAAGAATATGATTTGCATCCTCTATAGCATTTAAGTCAACTAAAGACTTCTTCAAAGACAGTCCCTTAGCATGCAATAAAGTGTTAGCAATTCCACCACCAACGAGAATATGATCTGCCCAAACTAACATTTTTTTTAAGATGGGCAACTTAGTTGAAATTTTCGATCCACTTAATATAGCGACGCGGGTACCTGGCCTGGCCAAAGCATTATCAATGGCACTCTTTTCTTTGGCAAAAGATGGTCCGAATAAAAATTGTCTGGCTTGAGACATAATGCCATAAACAGAACCATGCTTGCGATGTCCCACTGAAAATGCGTCGTAAACAACAAGATCTACCATAGAGAGATATTCATCTATAAGGGTTTGATCAGATGCCTTTTCTCTCGCATCAAACCTAACATTTTCAAGCAGAAATAGCACCCCATCTTGACTCGAGTCAGAAATTTTTTGTATTAATTTCATGCTAGGCACATCTTTTTGAATGACCTGCTGAACATGTGATAAAGAAAATCTAGCCTCAAACCCTTTTGGCTGACCAAAATGAGATACAACTATCAGTTTCTTAGGCTCAAAAGAAAGTATCTGATCAATGGTAGGGGCGACTTGACGCCATCGAGCCATGCTTAGTATATTGCCATTCAACATAGGCAAATTTAAATCTACGCGTAACAATACCCTTTTGTTTTTGACTGACTGAGGGTTAATGTTAGATATCATGTCTTTAATAGTATTCAATTTATCACATAACGTCAAAGCTTAACCAGCAAATAAAGCCTTTTCTGTTGCTTTCACAGGTGACTCATTGTTCATGTACAACATTAAATCTATCATTCGATGTGCAAATGCCCATTCATTATCATACCAAGCCATAATCTTTACTGTTTTCCCATGAACCATTGTTTGAGTTAAATCAACAATGCTAGACTCAGATCTCTGATTGAAATCACAGGACACCAGCGGAATATCATTACAACCCAAAATCCCTGCATGTGAACTGTTTGCTGCCGAAATAAACAAATCATTAATGGCTTTTATGGTTACTGACTCACCTAAGTTTAAAGTTAGGTCTAATAAAGATACGTTTGCAGTTGGAACCCTTACAGCCATACCGTCTAGCTTGCCTGATAGCGACGGGATAACCTGACCAATGGTTGATGCAGCACCAGTTTTAGTCGGAATCATCGAATTTGTTGCCGCCCTTGCCCGGCGTAAATCTTTATGCGAAGCATCTGTTAAATTTTGATCAGTTGTGAAGGCATGAATGGTTGTCATTAAACCAGACTGAATCTCATAAGACTTCATCACA
>JAQWRO010000073.1 GCA_029243665.1 Gammaproteobacteria bacterium | reverse complement strand
AAAAAAGCAGATAAATGATTAAGATTGTATAAAGAGGTTAATATGTCAATAAATACGAAGGATATTGCTAAGCTAAGAAAAATGACTAACGTTGGTTTGCTCGAATGTAAAAAAGCACTCGAAAAGGCCGGTGGTGACATTGAGAAGGCTGTTGAGGAAATGAGAAAAACTGGTCTTGCAAAAGCGGTGAGCAAGAGTGATCGATCTGCTACCGAGGGATTGATCGTAGTGGCTACTTCAGAAGATCATAAGAAAGCAGCTATGATTGAAATTAACTGCGAAACAGACTTTGTTGCCGGCAATGAAGTTTTTGTAGCATTTGCAGATTCACTTGCGAAAACTGCACTTGATCTTGCAACAGAAGATACGCAAACATTGTTAGCTGCAAAAGATGGTGATGTTACATTTGAAGAAACGCGTCAACAGCTTGTCTTGAAGCTAGGTGAGAACATTCAATTAAGAAGAATTAATTTAATCGAGTCTGAGGGTAGAGTAAGTTTCTATCAGCATGGTCGTAAAATAGGTGTTTTAGTTTCAATTAGTTCAGACAATGATGAAGTGGGTAAAGACATCGCTATGCACATTGCTGCTGTTAGTCCAAAGGCTATTAGTTCAGATGATTTGCCTAAAGAGCTCGTAAGTAAAGAAAAAGCGGTTTGTGAAGCACAAGTAAAAGATTTAGATAAACCTGCAGACATTATCGAAAAAATTCTTCATGGGAAAGTGAGTAAAGCTTTAAATGAAATTTGTCTTGTTGGTCAATCATTTGTGAAAGATCCTAGTCAAACCGTTGCAGATTATCTTAAGTCAAAAAATGCTCAAGTTACACATTTCATACGATATGAAGTTGGTGAAGGCATGGAAAAGAAAGTTGAAAACTTTGCAGAGGAAGTTCGTAAACAAGTCGAAGATAAGTAGACATGAAAACCGCAAAATTCAAACGTGTCATTATCAAGCTAAGTGGTGAAGCACTTGCTGGTGACGTATCTTATGGCATTGATCCCAAAGTGATTAACCGCATTGCAGATGAAGTGTGTGCGGCACTCAAACTAGGTGTTGAAATTGGGATTGTTCTTGGTGGAGGCAATCTCTTTAGAGGCGCTGCTTTATCAGGTGAAGGCTTGGAAAGAGTGACTGGTGATCAGATGGGCATGTTGGCCACGTTAATGAATGCATTGGCGGTCAGAGATATTTTTGAGAAGAAAGATGTTGAGTCAAGGGTGATGTCTGCCATTCCTATGAGTGGTTTTGTGGATCATTTTCATCGACGAAAAGCCATGTATCAGTTAAGAGCTGGAAGATTAGTTATTTTTGCTGGTGGTACTGGAAATCCATTGGTCACAACCGACTCAGCCGCAAGTTTGAGAGCGATTGAAATCAATGCGGATGTTTTGCTTAAAGCGACGCATGTAGATGGTGTGTATTGTTCTGACCCAATGAAGAATAAAGATGCTAAATTGCTGAAAAAGTTGAGCTACCAAGACGTACTAGATAATGAGCTTGGCGTGATGGATTTAAGTGCATTTTGTCAATGTCGTGATTATAATATGCCTATTCGGGTTTTTAATATTAAAAAACCCAATGCATTATTGAATATCCTTACTGGTGAGGATGAAGGTACTTTAGTAAGTTAATAGTGGAGAGTTAAATGATCGAATTGGTTTTAGACGAATGTTCCGAAAAAATGAAGAAATCGGTTGAAAGTTTTTCAGTTGAAATGAAAAAACTTCGTAGTGGTAGAGCGCATCCAAATTTGCTGGATCATATTCGTGTTGATCACTATGGACAAGAAACCCCTTTAAAACAAATGTCTAATATATCTGTTGAAGATGCAAGAACTCTAGCGGTAACTCCATGGGAGAAAACGATGGTTCAAGTCATTGAGAAAGCTATAAAGGTTTCTAATCTAGGTGTGAATCCCGTGGTAAATGGCGGCACAGTTAGAGTGCCTTTGCCACTGCTAACAGCAGAAAGAAGGCAGGAATTGGTTAAAGTTGCAAAGTCTGAGGCTGAGAATAATCGTATCAGTATCAGAAATGCTCGTCGCCAGGCTATATCTGATGTAAAAAAATTATTACAAGATAAAGAAGTTACTGAAGATGATGAAAGGCAAGCGGGTGTTAAAATACAAGCTTTGACTGATCAATTTATCAAAGAACTAGATGAGTTATTATCTGCAAAGGAGCAGGATTTAACGAGTGTCTAATCTTCTGCCGAGGCACATCGCTATCATCATGGATGGCAATGGTCGTTGGTCTCAGGAAAACCATTGTAGACATAGGTGGGATGGTCATCGCTATGGCATTAATGCTGTTCGAGATGTGATCAAAGGCGCAGTTGAAAAAAAAATTGAAACATTGACATTATTCGCCTTTAGTAAGGAAAACCACCAACGTTCTCAGGCTGAAATAACTGCATTAATTAAGTTGTTTAAAGAATGTTTGCTGAAAGAAACAGATCAGCTAGCAGAAAATGGTGTTAAATTGAAGTTTGTAGGTGATCTAAAGAGTCTATCCCCAGAGTTAGTTATTTTAGCAAGAGAAGCAGAATTTAAAACCCGTCGTTGCACAAAGCTTAAGTTAAACCTAGCTATCAATTATAGTGGTCGATGGCAAATCACAAACACACTCAAATCAATTGCGCTCGGTTGTAAAGAAAATACTTTTAATATTGATAAGTTAGATGAAAAAACAATTTCAGATTTAATTAACAATGACTTCGGCACCGAACCTGATTTGATGATTAGAACAGGTGGTGAATTTAGAATCAGTAACTTTATCTTGTGGCAATTAGCCTATACAGAGCTGTATTTTGATTCTAAATTATGGCCAGATTACAATAAATATGATCTTTTTGAGGCAATCAAACAATTTGCAAAACGTCAACGTCGATTTGGACTTGAAAATGCTTATGCACAATCTATATAAGCGGATGGTTGTTGTTGCCATTGGTGCACCAATGGTTTGTGGGTTAATGTTGTATGCGCCATATGGGTTGATGATGTTATGCATAGCCGTTGTAACATTTTTTGCAATCTATGAGCTCAACCATATGTTAGCAGATCAAGTCTTTTGGTTTGGTTCTATATGTATTGTTGTGTCGGTGCTCATTGGTTTGCAAGCTAAGTTTATATTGCTTTATTTAGGAATTCTTTCTTGGGTATTAACACTGGTCGTTGTTAGCTATCTCAAGCCATGGTCCTTTAAGGTATGTTCAAAATTTATGTGTTTCCAGATATTGATTGGCTTGTATGCTGCTTGGTTAATCTGGTTGTCATCCCCAGGTCTATTACTTAATATTACATTGTTAACTTGGATTTCAGATTCAGCAGCATATCTAGTTGGCTCAAAGTATGGCAAACGTAAGTTCATACAAAGCATCTCACCGAATAAGACATTGGCTGGGTTTGTAGCTGCATTGGTTTGCGGTGTTATATGGATTTGGTTGCCAATGATGGTAGCAATCATGCTTGTATTGTCTGGGATCTGGGGCGACTTATTTGAAAGTGTTTTAAAGCGTTCTGCTGGTGTAAAAGATAGTAGTCATATTTTTCCAGGCCATGGGGGCTTATTGGATCGATTGGATAGTTTGATTGCCACTTGGTTTGTTGGTTTTATTTGTTTACAATACAAATTAGTATAATTTCAAAAAAAAGGTGTTGGTGTGAGAGTACTTTTTAGACTTTTATTATGTTTTTTTATTACATTTAGTTTTGCAGATAATAAGCAAATTTCTTCAATTGAGTATAATGGTCTTCATCGTTTAACAAAAGATACATTATCTCCATGGATAGATCTTGGTGTTGGTGATCAAGCGACAGATGAAGCAGTCTCAAAACAAATTAAAAAGCTGTATGAAAGCCAATATTTTGAGTCAATAGCAAGTCAATACAGTGATGGGAAACTTTCTTTCACTTTTATAGAAGAGCCTATTATAAGTTCTATTAGTTTTGAGGGTAATAATACCATTGGTGATAAAGAACTGGATAAAATGGCTCAATCCATTGGTATTAAAATAGGCCGACCACTGAATCCAACCAAACTTAAACACTTTATATATGCCATTAGTCAAGAATATAAAAGCAAGGGATACTCAAATATTGACATCAAGCCCGAGCTTAAAAAAAGTATTGGCAAAGTCAGAATTTCTGTTGTTGTTGAAGAAAATAAACAAAGTACTTATGGGTCAATTAATATCAAAGGGAATAAGCTTTACTCAGATGGCACTTTAGAGTGGGCCATAGGAATGCAAAGGTTTAGTCTTTTAAGTTGGTTGGGTGGCACATATGTTTATTCAGAAGCTAATTTTGATCAGTCGATTGCAATGCTTTATGAATATTATTATGATCGAGGCTACCTTGAGTTTGATGTTTTGAAAAAAGATGTTGAGCTTGATTCAAAAACAAGTTATGCAAACGTAAACATCGAATTATATGAAGGCGATCAGTACATTGTTCAGTCTTTAAAGATAGACTCGCCAGTGCAGTTGCCAAAATCGATTGCGATCATGCAAGAGGCAATAGAGCATCAACCTTTCTCAAGAACAGAGCTTATGAAATTGATGCAGTCTATTCAGGCCTACCTTAAAGACATGGGTTATGCGTATGCAACTGTTATTCCCGAACAAACCATAGATAGTAAGAAAAATGAAGTTAGGATTAAACTAAATATTAAACCTGAAAAGGTTTACCACATTAGAAAGATAAATTTCCATGGGAATGATTTATCTAACTCGACGATGATTCGACGTTACTTAAAGCAAAATGAAGGTCAACGATTTTCTCAAAAGGAATTAGATGCATCAAAAAATAGATTGTTAGGTCTAGAATATTTTGAGGATGTGAATTATAAGATTAATCCTGTTCCAGGTTTTAGTGATCAGGTGGATATTGACTATGATTTATCAGAGAAAGATTCAGTCAATAGTATCATGGGTGAAGTCGGCTGGGGTAAAAGTGCTGGTTTAACGCTAGGAGGAGATTTAAAGTTTAAAAACTTTTTTGGCACAGGTAATCAGGTCATCTTAGGGGTTAAATCTACTAAAACTGCTCTGACGGCGAGTTTATCTCACCTGGATCCTTTCTTTACCGACTATGGTATTTCTAGATCAACAAAACTCTATTATTCGTCTATTGATACTGATCATGCTAAAGCAACTGACTATAAATCGAATAATGTTGGTTTGTCGATGGTTTATGGCATACCTGCAACACGTTATTCAAAGATTGATGTTGGCTTTAACATTGAACAGACCGAATTTAAAGATAGGGATGATTATTCACAACAGGTCCAAAACTTTATAAATGACCATGGTAACTCTTATACTAATTTTGCTCTAAAGTTAGGTTTAGGGCATGCTCGTTACGAAAAAAACTATCAAAATAAGTTCAATGCTTCCTTAGAAGTAGGTTTGCCAGTTTTTCCGCATGAAATCACTTATTATACAGCGACCATCACAGATCGTTATAGAGTAGATCTTTATGAGCTAAATCCTAAAGAAAAATTTAAGCTAGAGCTTAGTCCTAAGGTGTCATACGGGCAAGGCTACG
The DNA here is from genome assembly GCA_029243665.1 of Gammaproteobacteria bacterium. Classification (GTDB taxonomy): domain Bacteria; phylum Pseudomonadota; class Gammaproteobacteria; order Comchoanobacterales; family Comchoanobacteraceae; genus JAURNZ01. The sequence goes on along the minus strand of JAQWRO010000073.1, from coordinate 6,085 downwards.
ATGCTTTTTCAGGAGAGCTACCGTTCTTCAAACGTTTTCATGCAGGTGGTTTTGGGACAGTCAGAAACTATCATGGCTACTCATTAGGTCCTAAAGATAGTAAAGGTGATGCGATTGGTGGTGATTTATTAACTGCATTCAGTGCAAATTTATATTTCCCAACACCATTTATTGAAAATAATCCATTTGAAACAGCATTGTTTGTGGATGTGGGTAATGTGTTTGAAAATCATTTCGATGCAGATGATTTGCGAGGTTCATATGGACTTATGATTTTATTGAGAATGGGACAGTTACCCATCGGATTTACATTTGCTAAAGCATTCAATGATAAAGCAGGCGATGATTTTAATGAGATTGACTTTGCTTTAGGTATGGATTTTTAAATATATGGTTGAGCTAATATCAGGCCCTAAAGGAGTTTATTGTTTATGACACATGAAATGAATCAACATCCACTACTTTATATTATCAATATGTTTGTTACTGCAGTTTTTAACATATGTTCTTATCTCTTAAGCCTTGTTTTTACCATTATATTTGGTGCGTACCATATGCTAGCGCATTTTGCCCATGAATTGCTTGATATATTTGCAGTTTGTGCGAGATGTTTTGCATTTGTACCATTATTATCGATGCAGACAGTTAAGGGATCTTGTAAGTATTTGCATCAATTTTGTTCAAAAATGAAATGGCAAAGCCAGTTGATAAATCTTTTTTGGACGTATACCTTTAATCTGGGATCTTATGTCATTTACAAGCTCGCATCAATCATCAATAGAGAGCTTGAGTTATTCATAGGGCATTGTGTTAGAATCATTATAATCTTTGGTACTTTTATGCATACATTGTTTGATTTAATTGATGTCTATAATAAAAATGGGAAAACAAATCCAGGCTTGGTAGCGCTCTTGTTTAAAATTAATTTTTCTTTTTTAAAGTGGTGTAAGTTCAGCTTACTTACATCAATATGTGAATCTGCTGAGGATAATTATCTTAACAAAACAAGATATTTAAATATCATTCAAAGTCGTAATTTTTATGGAGGAAATGGAGAAGTTAATAAAGAAACTTCTTGGGTAAGTCTTTGCTCAACAACTTCTATAGATGTTTTTGCCAGAGTGACGATGATAGTTTTACAATTAACCATAGGGCCTGTGGTGGGTTTGATTGGCTTGATCAGACATAAATTAGTCGTCTTAAGAGATGAGCTACAACATATACAAGAAAAACTTCGTCAATTTTATCAACTTTGTTGTGATAAAAAAGATTTTGATCATAGTGCTGTTGAGTCATGGGTTGCAGTCAATATGTTTATACCTTGGTTGATCTATCATATTTTCGAAAACACAATAGGGATTGTTGGACATGTTTTTAAGTCGGCACTAGATATTGCTTTAATCCCCTTAGATATTATATTTACTTTGTGTTTAACAGCGGGAGATGTCGCTGATAAGTATTGGCCAAGCCTAGAATTAATCAAGCCTGAGTCCCAGCCAGTTCGTAGTAAAACAATTACTTGCTATAAGTCTGAGCTAGATAATCTTTCTTCGATCATCAATGCCAATGATTTAATGGCATTTGATCCACCCAAGAAATTGGTTAAAAATTGATGACCGACTGTATGGCGAATTGATTCTTGTGGAAAAAATAAAAACATTATTAATTTTTATATCTAAAATATTGGCATTCATTGTTGTTGTCACTGAGATATTTGCTTTAAATATAGGCTTAATTGTTTACGATGTTGTGCGTCTGATTACTTATAGTTTTTTTGTAGTCACACAAGTGCTAAAGTTTTTGGTAATGACCTTGTTGAATGCTTTTGAATACATGACTAGAGTTACTTCAACAACTAAATTATTTTTTCCATTTATTTTATCTGTTGCCACTATAACACACATGGTTGCCGACTTTTTTTTACAATTCGTACTTCCTTCAAGTAAGTCTTTTAAGGAAGCGCTTAGCTTGGTATTGGGTGATTTAAAGTTTTTGATTGTAAATCAAAATTTAGTAGATAAGGTGATACGTTTTGAATATTCAAAATATTATGACATTAGACTTAAAACAATATCAATTTTAATAAAAGATTTAAATTCTAAAAGCCCAGATGTAAACAATCAAATCAGCTATATCTACTGTCAAAATTCAAACATGACTACAAATAGTATTGTAAGATTTATCAATAATGGTTTTGAAAAATTATCTCTCTTAAATGCACAATGGTATGAAGATTTAAAGCAATCACAATCTGAAAAATATTTTTGGCTTACCTTATTAAGTATAAGTGTGACTTTATTTGGTATCAAAGCAGATAATATTTCCCCGGTTTTTGCAACAGGACTTGTAAGAGGCTGCTTTCTTGTAGTGGTGAATGTTATTGCAAATTTTGCAACTCTAATTGGGCAGGCTGTGAAGCATTGTTCACTAATCATGCGTGCAACAGATACATTGTATTTCCCATCGACTGCGAAGTATCGTCATACCGCTTGTTCCAAAGAAATAAAAAAACATAGTAGATTAATGAATGTACAGTCAAAAAAGTTAAATAGTTTGGGCATGAGCTTGTTTTCAAAGTATGATAAGGCTATCTTAGTAAAAGGTCTCTTGTTTCATTTTGATAAAAAAAATTAAGTAAGCTAAATTAAAGATAGTTGATTATGCTAGGTATGAAATTTATTAAAAAAAGTTTAGATATTTGTAGAGTTTATATTGTCAAAATTACTTTGATTGGGTTCAGTTTTTTGATAGAGCTTCTCTTAAACGCTATTATTTATACCAGCGCAATTATTTTTGGGGTTATAAATTGCATATTCTTTATGTTTTTCTATCTCATAAATCAATATTATTTTTGTGAATCAAATGTATTTAATCGCAAAAGAGCTCAGTTGAGTTCATTCGGGTACAGTATGCGAAATAATTCTTCAATTTTCTTTGATATTATATTGGATATTTTTGCTTTTGTACTGTTCGGTCTCTTTAGATTCGAAATAAAATTAATCAAACTACTCCTAGATGTGTTTTTTGTGACAACTCAAAGCTTTTATGAGGATGTCTGCGTATATGTTTTGGTTAGATTGTTAAATACAGCTCGTTTCAATATTAAGAAAACATCAAGCATGATCTATACTCAAAACTTTGATTTTTTTATACTTCGTTGTTCGAATGCGATAGGGGTTTTCGATGAAATAAAACATAAGAACCATTCATTTATGGATGAATATCCAATGTTGAAACAAATCAATGAGCAAATTATAGCATTTAAAAACATGTTGATTGATTTTTTAAAACCATTCCCTAAATTTTTCTCTTCTAGGCTTTATATGTATTTAAGTTCAAATGAATTAAATAACACATTTAATGGGGAGGGGCCACCTAAAGTATTTTTTTTAACAACTTTTTTTGCCTTATTAATCTTTTTAACTTATATACTAAATCCAGAGTGGCACAATGAGTATCATGCAACCATTGATGCATTGCAATTGGAGCCTGAGGGTATGATTTCCTTGATGCATGCCTTTATTGTCGTTGTGGTAGGTTTATTGTGCGTCGCGTTAAGTTTCACCCTTGGTGTGCTCCATAGTATTTATGAGCTTCTTAATTTTATCTTTATTGGTCCCTCTGATAGGATATCGAAGGTATGGTCACTTTATAATTTACCTTCAGAGGCGTTGGATCATAGTACAAGTTCCGAAGCTGAAGAGATGTTAATTAAAAATAAATCTCCAATAGTTCCTGGATTGCCTTTGGATTCTTCATCTCTGGAAAGATCTCACGAAGATAATCTAAGTGCATGAAAGATATCTAAATTTATGGAGCTTTTTTGATTTTTTTGTTAGCATAGTTTTTTAAAGGTGATGATATGACTAAGTTTTTTGAAAATTGTGGTAAAAAAACGCTAGATTTAATCTCAGTTATAAGTGTGATGTTGCATGTTGTGTATCTTAATTGCCATGCCTTGATAAGCATTATTTTAGCAGCTAGAAATTTATTTGGGTTATTAGTGTATCAACTGGTTAAAGTGCCACTGGTGTTATTAAACTATTTGAGAGTGTTGTCTAATCGATTAGAGTTATATGCTCGATCAAGCCAATGGATGCCTTTACTTTTGCCTATAGCCATATTAGCTAATGCTATGTCTTCAATTGCTTTTTTCAGTTTAAGATCCATTTATAATGCTTTGTCTTGGTCAGCATACATTTCAACAAGTGTACTAAAGAATTTTATTTCTCAGATTGTTCGTGGTTTATTTAGCCATAATATAGATTTCGAAGAGCAAATGAGCTTAAGATTAATTGAAAATGTTGATACCTTTGGTCACAATTACCGTTGGTATATTGAGTATTTTAATAACAAATATGATGCATTATTTAGCATGTGTGGTGCGTTTATTAAAGGTATAAATAAGTATCGTCGGAGTGACTTAGATCATATAAAAAGTACTTTAAGATTGCCATATAAAACAGTTATTAAAGGATTTTTTAGCACGTTAAAAAATTGGTCCCAGAATGCTATTAATGACTGTTTTAAGTTGCTCTATGAGTACATTTTTGAACCAGCTTTTTATGTGATTTATTTTTTTATAATTATTCCAGTGTTTCTACTTGAGGAGATTTATGAGTTTGTTTCACTGAATAGCAAAGAAACTGAGACACCATCATGGATGCAGGTTATTTGTAGTATTTTATTTTTACCTATTTTAGTCGTTGCAAAATTATTTGAGTTATTTGCATGCTGGGTTGAAGTTCGTATTCTATCAGTGCTTTCAGCATTATTTTTTACAAAAAATGATACAATGTATGGCAGTGCTGGATCTCTTGTCATGACTGTTGTAGCTGTGCCTACCGTATGTGCCAATGAGATTATTTCTTGTTTTGCAAATGAAAATGATGATGGGATAAAAGGTGAAAGCCGTGTATATGACAAGATGGAGTTCGTTTTTAAAGATTTATATGAGCCTACCCAATCATTATTTGGGCATGATTAGAAATAAACTCGACAATATTGAGAAAAAATATGAAAAATCAATTTATAAAAAGCTGTAATAAAGCCATAGGTCAAGTGCATTTTGGGATAAGCTACTTACATTATGCCGTTTATATCGCTTTATACAGTTTAATAAGCCTGATGGAATTTTTTGCCATAACTATTCATGTATGTATCTTTAATCTATTAACAGTTCCTGTATGGTTCATTCACAAGTTAAAATTATGGTCGAATAAGTTTGACTCTTTTTCGAAAAGGGCTTTTTGGTTATTTGTCCCATTGGCACTTCTTCTAAAAGGCATCTTTGCAGTGATTGATTTTTTTGCGAGGTTTACTTTAAAAACAATAGATAAAGTATTTTCAAAGATCTGTCATAAGTTGTTCGATTGTTTGTATAAGGTTGCAGGGATGTTTAATATGATGCATTTACTTGGTTTTAGGTATCAATCAGATATTAACAAAATATTTCATTTTGTGGAGGGTAAATGTTTTGATATCCGTTATGAAATTTCAAGATATAAATCCGATGTTGTGTCTAAAGAATTAGAAGAAATCAAAAGTATGGAAATACCTGGTTTTCAGACCTTACAAAGTTTCTTTCAAGGGGTTAAAGATATTTTTGTATACATTTTAAACACCTGTTTTACGTTGGCTGAAGATTTAGTTTTTGAGCCAGCATTTTCAACCATTCATTTTATATGTAAAAAATTAAATGTATTTTTTGAATCAATGTATCATTTCTTTACGATGGGAGGGGCTGATGCAGATGAGCCAACTGGATTAGAAATAATGCTTGTGGTTGTGTGTTCACCGATTTGGTATATTGGCAGATTTTTTAATTTTGTAGATAAACTCATGGTTAAGCATTTTAAAAGTGAATTAAATGGCTTGTTTTTTTATGAAGATTCACCAGTTAAGGATTTGGTTATTAACACAGTGGTTTCTCCTGGGACACTGGCTGTCAATCTTTTAGAACCCTTTGCTGCTCAGTCATTGAGAGAAGACGTCTATCAATCAGCAGGAGGTGGCCAATCCATGTTGGCTGAAAGTTCTGATGATGAAGGTTATGATTGGTTAGAACGTTTGTCTCAAACAGATG
>JAQWRO010000023.1 GCA_029243665.1 Gammaproteobacteria bacterium | reverse complement strand
GCTTTCTAAACCCTTGATCATTAAACCGCTGGCTAAACTCATCTCATTATCAATGCGTGGTTCATTCATATTGTTTACTTGTGAGACACATTTTTTGGTATGACTGATTTGGTTGCTATCAAAAAGGTAAAAATACCCTTGATGGTGACATTGAATTGGATGAATCTGTTTGTCTTGAAACCAGATGGGATGGGTTGACATGGCGCCTGCAATGTCTGCACCACTGCTATTGCCGTGAAAATGCATTTCGAAGTGTAAACTTAATTTAAAAAGGCTATCTATATTTTGGGGAATGTCATAGACATGATGTAGGAGTTTAGCAACAATTACTGAAAATGCAGCTGAAAAACCGCAACCTCGTGCAATGGGGACTGAGTTTTCAATGTTTAACTCACCTGTGAATGTCTCAGTTTTTTGACCAAGAAAGGTTTGGCCCATTTGCCATAATTCAGGTAAATGTGACTCAAAAATTTTTAAAGTCATGTTATCGTGACAAATGAGTTTAAATGGTTTTGATGCATCATAGCATACCATTAGTGTTTGATGGTGGTTAGGTATGACAACTGCAGGCGCTCCCCTGATCACTGCATGTTCGCCAATTAAAATGGTTTTGCCATGTGATTGTAAGGTTATCATGCCAATACCTCAGATAACGCAGGTGTCTGGAGAAATTGATCAAAGTAGGGTACATCAAAATCTCGGAGTAACACATGAATGTTAGGGCCTGCATCCATGGTTGTGATAGGTGAAAAATCGGGTTTTTGTTGCATGAATGATTCGAGTTTTTCGAAACACGCCATCACTTGAGCATTGCGATAATAGATGCCATTATTTTCTAAGAGCCAATGCATGTCTTTTGAGTCAGCTTCGGTTAAGTTTTTGATGGCTGACCAGTCACCTTCAACCAATGCAGGGATGAGGTCTGCAACACGTTTGTTGGCACGTTGGATGCGCTTAGGTAAGTCCTTACTGGCTGAAATGATTTTATGTGCTTCAGATGATTTGATTTTTTTCTCATGACTTGAGAGCATAATGACTCGATGATGAATGTTTATCGGACAACCCAGGGATGCTTTTTGGTCACCATGCCAAAGTGCAAATGGTCCGAAAAAACTCCGACATGAAGAGCCAGAGCCTAATTGGCTTAATTGGGCAAGGGTTTGTGTTTCAGGTTCTGGTTTTTCATTTTTCTGACAGATCAAAGTGACAACTGCTTTGGTAATGGCAGCCATACTAGAGGCAGAACTTGCCAACCCGCAACTCGCAGGAAATCCATTATATGATGTGATGTCTAAATGAATGTCATCGGCTTGATAGTGCTTTTTTAATCGCTCAACATGCTTAAGTGCCTTTTGTTGCTCTTGAGTCGTGAGTGGAGTTCTTTCATCCACGATGAATCTATCTTGAATCGATCGGTTTTCTTTTACGATACAGGTGCTTGTTAAATGTGGTAGCGTTAGTGAAATGCTAGCATTGGCCGCTTGATTGGATGTTAGTTGGCTTTTGCCCATATATTTAATAAGCGCAATGTTACTGGGCATGGTTGACTTAATTTCTATCATAGCTACTCGCATCTATTATGTAAAAAGAAGTGATGGGAAAGATCGCTTGAATGGCATTTAATGTTTCAGTTTGAGTTGATTTTTTTATCAATGTTAGCCAAGTATCTGTACCCATCGCACCACTACCACGTATGTAAGCAACGTCTGTTAATTTCATTATGGCATCTAGATAAGGTTGATGGGTTTGGGTTTTAAGCCCTAAATCATTGAGTGCGTCATCAAATTGACTTTGTGCCTGGATAAAGCCTTTGAAGTCTTTTGACTCAATGGCTTGTTTAATAGGGTTTAATAATCCATCTAATGTTTTAAAGTCACTATTTTTTGGTATCGTTTCAAGGTGGGTATGCGTGTTTAGTTTTTCGTTGGTTTTAATGATTAACCAAACATAATCATCAAATGGCCAATCAAGTTTTTGGCAATGGTCTTGATCACAATCGACCCACATGAGCCCTTGTTGCCTTTGTGCGATAAAATCAATGCCGCTAGGTGGCAAACCTTGCCCTTGCCAGGCATGTTGACGATACCATTGGCGTTGATTGGTTAAAGTGCTCATAGTTTCAAAGCCTAGGTCGCATAAGTGCTGATATATACACGCTAATTCTGCACTAGATGCACCGACACCGCCATGGGTTGGTTTACTATCAGATAAGGTAAGTGCATTCGAAATATTTGGGTATTGGTCTATTACTTTTTGCCCAAACGTACTGAGATTCATTTGGATCGATTGCGTTAGTTGGAAAGGGGGGCCATAAGTAATGACTAATCCTCGGCCATAGTGACATGCGGCATATTCTCCAGCCAGAAATGTTTTTCGATAAGCAAACCACGGGCCAGATTGCATTACGCATCAACCTCACTTAATAGTTGTTGTATTGTGGAGTGAGTGATGTGGCCATTTTGACTAAGTTTTTCTGCCAAAAGTATTTCTAATTTAGTTTGTTTTGCAACCGAAAGGTTTAACCCTTGAATCATATTCGTAATGTGAAGCCGCATATGGCCTGCAACAATGCCATCATCCGTCAGTGCATAAAGGGCAGCTAAATTTTGTAATAAACCACAAGCAACGATGATTTGTGCCAAAGTATTGGCATCTGGTTGATTAAGTATTGCTAAACTCAGTTGTGCAATGGGGTGTTGTTTGGTAACGCCACCAACAGTCCCAATACCCATCGGTAAAGTTAATGTGCCAACCAGCTCTTCATTGGTATAGGTCCATTCACTCAGGCCTCGGTATTGACCATCTTTGGCAGCATATGCGTGACCACCGGCACTGACAGCGCGCCAATCATTACCTGTAGCAATACATATGGCATCAATGCCATTGAAAATACCTTTGTTATGTGTGGCCGCACGGTGAGGATCTACTTTGGCCCATTCACTTGCATCTGCAATTCTTTGTGCATGTGCAGGGTCTAAATCATGGATCTTAATGGTTGCTTGTGCTCTTGGCTGGTTAAGATTTGATAAGATTGCTGTGATGGCTTTGGCTTGGAATAGGGTTTCAAATTTAGGTTTGAGGTATTCGGCTGCCTGGTTGATTAAATTAGCGCCCATGGCTTCGCATGGGTTGCAGTGAATGTGTACAACGAGGAAGGGGTCGTGGGTTTTGAAATCAATGTGTGTGATCCCACCCCCACGTTTCAAAAGCCCACTTAAAACTGTTGTATTGGTTTCATCAATCCAGGTCTGAATATGTTCATCTAATTTTTTTTGTAGATCAAGTGAAAGTGTTACATGTTTAAAAGGTATTTGACCAATGATATCAGATGTTAGATGGTTCGTTGAGATTGTCCCATTGGTACGAATAAGTTTACCCATCTTGCACAAACCTGCAACCACAGAAGTCTCTTCAATGGCAAGTGGTAAATGATGGGTTGAGCCATTGATTGGAATGTCATTGGCTATGCCTAATGGCAGAGGTAGATATCCTACAGCATTTTCTATCCAGGCATTACAATGATCTGGCCAATTCTGGGGAATGGTTTCTTTCAAAAAAGTACTTTTTTGGGAGTCGAGAATGCCATGTTCGTTCAGACGTTCAATACGTTCTAAAGTGTTGCCAGTATACAATTTGGGTTTGGACATTTGCTCAAGTTACCTTTTATTGTATATACTAGTTAAATTTAACGCTGAGTGCAATCAAACATGCCCACAAACCAAGTCATTTTAGTTGATGATTCTGATCAACCTATCGGTCAAGCTGAAAAGCATTTTGCTCACGAGCAAGGTTTACTTCATAGAGCCATATCTGTCGTTGTTTTTAGGTATCAACCTGAAAGCGGCTTAGAATTTTTAATGCAAAAGCGGGCAGCATGTAAGTATCATGCTCCAAACTGTTGGTCAAATAGTTGTTGTTCACATCCATTGCCCAAAGAATCAATTTACGATGCTGCACATAGACGTTTAAAAGAAGAATTAGGCCTTACATTACCGATTGTTTATTTAGATCGTCTCAGATATGAGGCTAAGGTTTCTGAAACCATGATTGAACATGAAATTGATCATATCTATGTAGCGCATGACGATGGTCAATCAGTTGTTCCTAATCCTGAAGAGGTCAGTGAGGTAAAATGGGTCAAGTTATCTGATTGTAAACACGGTATGTACGCATTTAAAAAAGACTATGAAGTCTCGCCTTGGTGCCATTGGGTGATGCAGATTGTTCTAAACCATCAATCTAAAATACTTAGCTTGCTCTAAAATAGGGCAGATTTTAAAAATTGGTCTAACCTTATATATATGATGGAACCAATTTTATTTGAACAATTCGAGCAACATGCAGAAATTACCTTAAATAGACCTGAAGTCTTGAATGCTTTAAATCAGGAAATGCTAAATGCATTGAAACCAATCATCCAAACATTGTCTCAATGTCAAAAGACAAAATGTGTGGTTGTCAAAGCCAATGGTAAACACTTTATGGCTGGTGGCGATGTAAAGATGTTTGCAACGCTTACGATGCCAGGGCATGTGCGTAAAGAAACCTTAAAGCCATCCATGCATGATTTGCATGAGTGTATGGAAAAATTAGCCCAGTTGCCTATGCCGATTATTGCTTCTGTACAAGGGGCTGTTGCAGGTTTTGGACTTGGTTTGATGATGGCATCTGATATTGTGATTGCAAGTGATAGAGCTTATTTTAACATGGCTTATATCAAGATAGGGTTATGTCCTGATGGCCTAGTGACTTATTGGCTGCCAAGAAAAATTGGTTTGAGTCAAGCCATGGCCGTTGCACTTACTGGGAAACGCATTGGTGCTATTGAGGCAAAAGAAATAGGGCTTATTAATCAAGTCGTGTTACATGATGAATTAAACAGTGCAACTGAAACCATGGTTAACACTTTGAATGCCAATAGCATGCTTTCTATGAGACATACTAAAAAATTAATTCGCAATAGTTTAGATCATGATATGCTGCATCAATCTAAAGAAGAGTTAAAAGCATTTGGTCAGTGTGTAGCGAATGATCATTTTGTAGAAGGTGTTAAAGCTTTCTTAGAAAAACGTAGTCCAAATTTTAATAACGAACCTTAATAGCCTTTTGCATGGCAAATGCGTTCATAAGCAGCTTTGATCTCTTGTGTTTCTTGTGTTGCACGTTTGATTTCAGGATCTGAAGCTCCCTGGGCTGTAAGTCGGTCAGGATGATGTTTGTGCATCAACCTGCGATATGCTTTTTTTAGATTATCTTTCGTAACATTAAGATCAACCCCCAATAACGTATAGTCTTTTTGACTTGGCGTGGGTTGGTAGCCATGAGCCGCTTGTTGCTGTCTTTGGTGTTGGAAAGTAATGTTGAGTTGTTGTAAAACATGTTGGATTAAACGATCTTTATAAGGATGGGTTTCACCATCAGCTTGTCTTAGTGCAAGGATGGCTTCAATTAACTTTTGCTTCAAAGGCGGGTTCATTAAGCATTGTATTTGAACTTGCATCAGTGCGGACTGTAGAGAAAAATTTTTTCTTTTACCGTTATTGAATGCTTTTTGAGCAGCTTGACGTTTGGTCTTTGTGTTTAGGTTAAGATCAGACATGAATCTATTAGTAATTTCTATCTCTTCAGGAGTCACCAAGCCATCAGATTTAGCGATATGACCAAGTAAACCAAAACATTGCTCATATATTTTAGGTAAGGTTCGAGATCTCGATGTTTTTTGATTGGGTGTCGTCCAAAGTAAGAAACTTTTTTTAAGTGCCTCATCAAATTGGTGTCCAATCCATAGGCCAAAAGTAAGACCAAACAGCCCGATGTGTAGAGCGGATCCTAAAACTAAACCAAAAAAACCTGCGATCAATTTTCCCATAATTAAAATTAATTTTATCCTAATTTTTCAGTTTTGTTAATACTTTACTCTATTTTTATTGAATGATAGATTTTTTCTATTTTATACGTAATTAATATTATTTTAATGTATAAGTGTTATTTTAGTAATAGGTAACAAAGAAAGAGAGTAAATATTATGCCATCATCTGCATCCCCATTTAAAATGTTTAGTTCTGGTCAAACG
>JAQWRO010000126.1 GCA_029243665.1 Gammaproteobacteria bacterium | reverse complement strand
TCATTATACTGAAACGTATTCATCCAATAGTCATGAAGATGCCTTTTCAATTGGTGGCAACACAAAGTACACTTACTTAACCTATCAAACGTCTCAAAATAAAGATCAGTCACGTATCAACCTCATGCATTCAATTCCATTGACAAAATCAAGCAGCATTGGCCTTGAAGCACAAATACCTGTGAATGCTAAATATTATAAAAATGGTGCAACAACTGCAACGTATGATAGTTCTTTTGCGACTGTTTACTTAGGTCTTAAATTCTAGTACTCGGTAACAGCGTTCAACCAAAAGTCAGGTAAAATACTAAGTAACTGGCTTTGCATCCATAGATCAAGCTGGAACCAAACACCAAAACCTAAGAATAACAACATGCCACCTAGTACTTGATTACTATATTTAAGTATGTGGCTTGATGACATAAGCCAATATCGTCCGCCATAGCTAATGATCAGCAATGGTATTGACGCACCAAAAGCAAATACTGCAAAACAGAAAGCCGCATAAAATGATGACCCTTGCGTTGCAACCAGCACAAAAATGGCGCCTAATGCCGGTCCTACACATGGGCTCCATATGACACCTAGTAAAGCACCGATTAAAATTTGGCCAAAAGCACCTAACTCATCTGCTTTACCAGTCAAATCATGCGCCCAATTAGACAGCTTGCTTAACCAACCACCATGTAAGGCTGGCATTAGCATCATTAACCCAAAAATAATAAAAAAGGTTGCTGCAACTAAACGCCATTGATAGGCAGGCAAACTCAACCATTGGCTTAAAATATATAACCCAGTACCCATGATTACAAATCCAATAATCAGACCTGCAGCCATCATAATCGGGCCTAGTGGATGTCTTTGTAAGCTAGCTGCAATAATCAATGGCAAAGCAGGCAATATGCACGGAGAAAAAGCAATTAACACTCCTGCAAGCCAAAGTGACACAAAGGTCATCGTATGCCCTGACTGATCAATGCTTTAATTTTATCTTGATTGGTTAAAAATGCTTCACAAGCTATGACTTTACCCTTATTAAATACAACTAAAGTTGAACGTGTCGATAAATCACATGTTTTAACATCTTTGTTCGTCTTTAAAAAAGGCGTGATATATTTTTTTGTAAGCGATGCTTTTAAGTCATCCTCGCCACTTCTAGGCAACTTATAAAAAGCAAAGTCACTGTAAGGCTTGGTATCATCTAGACTACCGATGACAGATCTTTGACGCATGCAATGACCACACCACGGGGTATTGACCATCAATATGGTTTGTTGACCGTTTTTAAGACTTTGGTTGAACTTAGTTTGATCAAAAGATTCTAAACCTGCAAAAACACTAGATATCATTAGACTAAGACAGAAAAGATATTGATACATATAATCTCCTTTTTTTTAAGTATAGCTTATTTTAAGCCATTTTAAAAAAGGCTTTGATGTTTTTCATCCATTCGTTTTGCTTCGGTTGATGTGAAACATCAATTGACTCACCAAATGATTTCAACATTTCTGTTTGTGCTGCATTCAACTTAACTGGTGTTTCAACAAAGACAGTACACATCAGATCTCCCATTGTACCACCCGAACGCAAAGATGGCATGCCTCTACCGCGAAGTCGTAATTGAGTACCTGTTTGAGTACCTGAAGCGATTTTTAAATTAACTTTACCCGTTAATGTTGGCACTTCAATTTGTCCACCCAATGCAGCAGTTACAATATCAATAGGCACTTGGCAATGCAGGTGATGTCGTTCACGATCAAACAAAGCATGCTTTTTAATTTCAACAATCACATACAAGTCCCCAGGAGGTACGCCCTCACCAGGATAACCACCACCCTCTACTCGGATACGATCGCCATGATCAATACCAGCAGGAATTTTAACATTAATTTTTTTACCTGATGATTTACGGTCATTCACACGACCTGAACCACGACACATAGGACACGTTTGCTGCATGGCTATAAAACCATGAGACACTTGTAGGGTACCGGTACCATTACATTTTGGACAAACTTTAGTTGCTGGAATGTCAACTTGAATGTCTTTCCCAAAGACAGCATCTTCTAGAGTAATGGCGGTCTGGAATTCAACATCCATCCCCTTGGCTTGGCGTTGACCACCGCCACCACCAAAGAAATCATTGAATACGCCACCAAAAATATCGTTGATGTCCATGCCACCAGGTCCACCACCCATTTGAGGATCGACTGAACCAAAACGATCATATTGTGCACGTTTGTTTTCATCAGATAAAATCTGATATGCTTCACTGATTTCTTTGAACTTATCAGCATTACCGTCGCTTTTATCAGGATGGTACTTACTTGCTAAACGCCTGTAAGCACGCTTAATTTCAGACTGAGATGCATCTTTTTGCACCTCAAGTGTTGCATAATAATCTGCCATCCTGATCCTCTTTGGTTATGCTTCTTTGTTATCGTCTTTAACTTCTTCAAACTCAGCATCAACAACGTTTTCATCAGTGCCTTCAGCTTCAGGCGCTGCTTGCTCTGCTGCACCATTACTGCTTGCATCAGCTTGTTTTTGTGCATAGAGTCTTTCACTCATTTTTGCACTTGCTTGAGACAAGGCCTCAGTTTTTTCTTTAATGGTTGCAACATCTTCAGCCTTCAATGCTTCTTCAAGTTCAGATATCGCTGTTTCAATCGCAGTTTTTTCGTCTGCTTCAACTTTATCATCCCCTAATTCAGTCATTGCTTTCTTGGTACCAGCAATCAATGATTCAGCTTGGTTCTTAGTTTCGACTTTTTCTTTGAAAAGCTTATCATCTTCAGCGTGCTGCTCAGCATCTTGCTTCATTTGCTCGATTTCTTCATCTGTTAAACCGCCTGCTGCTTTAATGACAATTGATTGGGCTTTACCAGTTGCTTTATCAGTCGCACCTACGTTTAAGATACCATTGGCATCAATATCAAATGACACTTCAATTTGTGGCATCCCTCTTGGTGATGGTGGTATGTTACTTAGATTGAATCGACCCAAAGATTTATTTGCTGAAGCCATGTCACGTTCACCTTGTAAAACATGAATGGTCACCTCTGTTTGGTTATCAGCAGCAGTTGAAAATACTTGTGACTTCTTACTAGGAATCGTCGTATTTTTTTCAATCAACTTTGTCATGATGCCACCTTCTGTCTCAATACCTAAAGACAATGGTGTCACATCTAATAATAAAACGTCTTTAACATCTCCTGAAAGTACACCACCTTGCAAGGCTGCACCTACAGCAACTGCTTGATCAGGGTTAATGTCTTTACGTGCTTCTTTCTTAAAGAAATCTTTCACGACTGATTGCACTTTAGGCATACGTGTTTGACCACCAACTAGAATGACATCGTCAATATCAGAAACACTTAATTTAGCATCTTTAAGCGCAACCTGACATGGCTTAATAGTTGCATCAACTAATTTATCAACTAAAGACTCAAACTTAGAACGTGTTAGTTGCATGACCAAGTGTTTTGGACCATCTGCATCAGCAGTAATGAATGGTAGATTAATTTCTGTTTGTTGGGCTGATGATAACTCAATTTTAGCCTTCTCAGCTGCTTCTTTTAAACGCTGAAGTGGCACAGGGTCTTTACGTAAGTCAATTTTATTTTCTTTTTTAAATTCTTCTGCTAAATAATCAATCAAACACTCATCAAAGTTAGCACCACCTAAGTGTGTATCTCCATTGGTTGCTAAAACTTCAAACTGATGATCACCATCTACATTAGCAATTTCAATGATAGACACATCAAATGTACCACCACCTAAGTCATAAACAGCGATTTTACGATCACCACGTGCTTTATCCATCCCGAATGCTAAGGATGCTGCTGTTGGCTCATTAATAATACGTTTAACAGTTAAGCCTGCAATTTTACCCGCATCTTTAGTTGCTTGACGCTGTGCATCATCGAAGTAGGCAGGCACAGTAATGACTGCTTCAGTCACTTCGTGACCTAAATATTCTTCTGCGGTCTTTTTCATACGTTGAAGGATCAATGATGAAACTTTTTCAGGCGACCATTTTTCTTTTTTGCCATTAACATCAATCTCAATACAACAATCGCCATTTTTTGCTTTTGAAACTTGATAACTTAAATCTTTCTCGAGACCTTTTTCATAAGTCGAACCGATTAAACGCTTTACTTCATAAATCGTATTCTGTGGGTTCTGAGTTGCTTGTCTTTTAGCAGAATCACCCACTAAAAGCTCCCCATCTTTTGCTGCTGCAATGATAGATGGTGTCGTTGGACGCCCTTCTGGACTATCGATGACTTTAACTGAACCGTCTTTTTCCATGACGGCTACACATGAGTTAGTGGTTCCTAAATCCACTCCAATAATAACTGACATATTTTTTTCTCCAATAATTAATTCTGTAATTTCTATATAAGGACATTTTTATTTTTTTCAAGAATTGATTTATTTAGCAATGATTACCCTTGCTGGACGCAATAGGCGATCACCCATTTTATAGCCTTCTTGAATCACATCAACCACATGACCAGATTCAACACCTGGTTGATCAATGGTTGTCATAGCTTCGTGGATATTATGATCAAATGCCTGATCTTTAGCATCAATCTTAGTAACCCCATGTTTATTGAGCACATCTAAAAATAATTTAAATGTCATTGCCTAACCATTCTTGACCGCATCTGGTGCAGACTCAGCAGCTTTCATGGCTGCATCGACTGAATCAATAACTGGAAATAAATCCTGACAAATTTTTTGCAACATAAATGTTTTAGATTTGTCCAA
>JAQWRO010000037.1 GCA_029243665.1 Gammaproteobacteria bacterium | reverse complement strand
TAAATCAAAGTTCATATATTTTTGAATCAAAAGACAATCTTCAGGTTGCCATGGCTCAAAGTTAATTTGAAAAATAAAATTTTCAGGTGTTAATGGCAATACATTATTTTCATGTTGTGAACGCCAAGCATTAATGCCACTAGTATATTTATCTAAGTATGCTTTGGTTTCTGGTGATTGGGATACGTAAGTTTTCTGAGCTAAACCCTCTAGATCAAGTGTTTTAACAAATCGATCATGATTTAGAAGCTCTTGTCCGAAATGTGATGCTAACCTGCCTTTTGCAGCTTCACGCATCATCATCATTTGCCAATAACGATCCTGTGCATGCACAAAACCTAATCCAAAAATTGCATCTGACTTTGAGTTAGCATCAATGAATGGTATTGCATGCTCATCTCTATTTATTTTAATGGTTTTACTAATGTTTAAGTTATGGTGTTCTTGCTTATAGTTACTTTTTACTAAATAAAAACCTATGGCAAGCCATATCAACCACCCTAAATAAATAATCACACCCATCAATAGAATATATTTAAGGGACTTTCTAAAACGGTCTATATATCCCATAACACATCTACCTCAGTCATTTGACTAAGTTCATCAGCGGATGGTTTAATTATTATTTTACTTTTTCTTGAATCAGTTGCTCGAAGGTTTTGTTTAAGTGCATGACTCTCATTTACCAAACTAGATTTAAGCTCAAGATGATGCTGGCCAGCTGTCATTTTTAAATACATATTAGCTAATAGCTCAGCATCTAACAAAGCACCATGTAGTTTTCTGTGTGAGTTTTCTACGCCATAAAACTGACAAAGTGCATCCAACGAGTTTCTTTGCCTAGGTCGAAGTTGTCGTGCTATTTTAAGTGTATCAGTGATCTGCCCAAGCTCTTCAAGCTTTAGTGTTTTATTGATATGTTTGAACTCACTGTTTAAAAAACCAACATCAAATGGTGCATTATGCGCTAGAATTTCAGCACCATCTACAAATGCAATAAACTCATCAGCAACTTCTTCAAATAAGGGTTTATCTTTTAATTGATCATAACCAAGGCCATGGACTCTGAAAGCACCTTCATCAACTTCTCTTTGAGGATTAATATATGCATGAAAATGATTACCCGTTAATTTTCGGTTAATGACTTCAACACAACCAATCTCAATCACCCTATGATCCGGTGGTTTAATACCTGTGGTTTCAGTATCAAAAAAGACTTGTCTCATATAATGCCTTCATCAATTGCAACGTTAGCTAATTGATCTGCCATTTCATTTTGAGGATGGCCACTATGACCTTTCACCCAATGCCATTGGATGTCTTTATCTTTAGTTAAAAGTTGTAATTTTTGCCATAAATCAACGTTTTTAACAGGCTGTCTATTGGCTGTGCGCCAATTATTTTTTTCCCAATTTTTAATCCATTGGGTGATGCCAAGACGAACATATTGAGAATCCGTTGTGATTAAAAAAGATTTTTCATTAGAAAGATACTCTAATGCAGATATGGCGGCTTGTAACTCCATACGATTATTGGTAGTAGATGAATCAAATCCATTAAGCTTTATGATTTTTCCGGCGTTTTCAATGACACAACCCCAACCTCCTGGGCCAGGATTACCTCTACATGCGCCGTCAGTAAATGCGTGAATAGACATTAGTATATAAACTCCGTAATCATAACTATTAATGAAAAAATTAAAACAATACCTACGATGGTATTATTAGGTGCCATAACTGTTTTAATTTTATTATTTTTTCTCAAAATTAAAAGCATCACACAGGGAATAAAGATATTTAAAACAGCTACAAATAATCCGCCAAATCTTAATATTTCAACAAACGCAGCAGGAATTAGATTTACAAGTAACCAAGGTACAAATACAGTTAAACCAGATATTTTCCAATCTAATTGCTTTTTAAAAGCATCAGATAAAAAGTCTGCCAAACTCAAACTAACACCTAGTAGTGAGCTAACAATCGCAGCAAAAACAAAACTGTTTACCAAAGCTTTATTCATGATGTCATGTAATAATACATTTAGAGCTAAAGCATCATCCTGATGGTTTATAATTTCAAACACCTCAGCATGATCTAGCCCAGTCAAAAGACCTGTTGTCCATACAACATAGAGTCCTAATGGTAAAAGACTGCCTACTAAGATCACATCGCTCATACTTGATTTTTCTTTATCTAAATAGCCTCTAATGCTTGGAATCACCACTTGAAACCCAAAACCTGTGACAACCAATGGTAACAAGTAGGCCATTTCATGAAAATTAATTGGCGCTACTAACCAATTTGACCATTGCATTCTCACTGATAGCATTAACAACATGATTAAAATAACAATTGATAGGACATAAATCATTAAACGATTCAGCGCATCAATAAACTCTGTACCCATCACCAAGATAAGCCATACCATTAAAGCAACTAGGCTGGTACCAACAATATTTTGATCAAAAAATATATTATTGAAATTAATAAGTGTTGAAAGGCCATTAAAGTAAGCCATTAATAATGTAATGAGCAACAATCCGTAGGAACACCATGAAAGTTGCCTACCATAATGCCCCATCGTTTGCTCTGCCAATGTTACAAAACTTGTTCCACTAGGCTGAGTCAAACATACTTCACATAAAATAAGCCCGCTCCAATACATAAAAAGCCAACAAATAGAATATAAAATGATTGTTCCAAAAAAACCAAGTTCACTCATACTAATGGGTAACGCAAGGGTAACTGCACCAATGGCAGTGCCAGCAATTAATAAGATGGAACCATATTTTTTATTCATCATGTTCAACAACATTCCTACAATGTGTCTCTTTAATCCAAATAGCTACAACACAAGCTAAGATTAATAATAGTGGAAATGACAGAAAGATTTGCTGATACGCTTCTTTAGGATAAATTGGAAAGTCATTTATGATTTGACATTCATATAAATCAAAAACATTCCCAATGATTGGAATAAATAAAGCCCCGATTAAAACTGAGAAAAAGGCACAAAAAGAAACTGATACACCACTAACGGATGGTCTATTTATTTCGCCTG
>JAQWRO010000116.1 GCA_029243665.1 Gammaproteobacteria bacterium | reverse complement strand
CTAGCCTTTTGTTTATCAGTTGTTTTAACATTTTTCCAATCTGCTTTCACACCACCAATCACTGTGCTAAGTCTTTGCCCACCTTCTTGATCTGCGTTAGCCATACCTGAAAATATGACACCAATACACATCAGTTTTAATAAATTATTCATAACTTTACCTCTCTTATTGTTATATTTTAATTATAGAACATTTTATTCATAAGTGATTAATAATAATATCTTTTTAAAATCATTGTTGATAAAAAAACACTGGGTAAACCCAGTGTTTTCTATTTTTAATTTGTAAATAATTTTTACATTATCCCATTAAATTCAGTAGAACCATAACCTTTTTTACCACCGAAATCGGCTGGGTTAGCTTCACATACACCGCCTGTTACTCTTATACTACCTTTATCACATTTTTTATCTTGATCATCAGCTACTACTACTAAAGGTGTTGGTTCATCCTTTCCACTTCCTAAATAAATAACCCTACCACCAGGCACTTTAACCGCTGTTCCGCCTCCGCCTGACTCACTGCCTACTGGTGCTCGGAGTGGATCACCAGTTACTTGATTATCTGCGAAAGCAACACCCATTAAAAGCGTACTGGACAAAGTATATTTTAGTAATTTATTCATAACTATTTCCTCTCTTATTGTTATATTTTAATTATAGATCATTTTCAAAAAAAAATTTCTGTTGACACAAAAAAAAGAGCAACATCATTTATTTTAAAAATTAAATTAATCACTTATTGCGGACAAGCTTCAGCTGGACCACAATGTTGACCGGGCGTGGTTACTGTTTTTCCTGTATTAGGATTAATAACTGCTGTTCCTCCTGAAGCAACACTCACCAATAAGAAGCTCGCTAACGTGTATTTAAGTATTTGTTTCATGTTTTAACCTTTATTCTTGTTATATTTTAATTATAGACTATGGAATACGTAAGTAATTAATAATAATGTTTTTTTAAGCTTGTTCTTGATAAAAAAACACTGGGCAAACCCAGTGTTTTCTTTATACTTTTTTCAAAAAGTTAGCAGACCATTCCTTCTAGACATTTTGAAGGATTATATTCATATATAGGTTTGTCTTTGGTACCTACATTAATAGTATCATTATTTTTGTTGAGTGTTCCTGTGGTTTCACTATAACTCCCCCATCCACCAAAAGAAGGACTATCTGCGAAAGCAACACCCATTAAAAGCGTACCTACCAAAGTATATTTTAGTAATTTATTCATAACTATTTCCTCTCTTATTGTTATATTTTAATTATAGATCATTTAAAAATAAATAAGACTTTTTTTATATGACCATTATTTAATATTTATGCCTAAAATCTAATTATCCTGGTTTTTTTGCTTATGTGTTTTATATGTCCAGCCGCGCTTTGATCTATCAACTTTACGGCTTCTAAAAGCCTCTTTTTTTGTTTTATGTTTTGTTTGGTCTAAACTTTCAGGAAAGGATTGAGTTTTACTTTCTTGCATCCAGTAACCTCTGGACTGAGATTTATCACCATTTTTAGCAAAAGCCCCTACCATTAATAGCGAATAGATGATGATATACTTGAATAAACAATGCATAATCTAAGCCTCTCTTATTGTTATATCTTAATTATAGGATACTTTCTTGAACCCATGGTTTTATTTTAATATGGTCATCAGTTGATTTAAAAAATGGACGTGTCCTGAATCCTTAGCTACGAATCTAAACCACATATTTTACAATCAATTGTTAGCTATTAAATCTATGTTTATCTTAGTAGTCCTGTGCTTGATGGTATTTATGGTGATTGGGCAATGATCAAACACTTGAGTTACTCATTATTACTGCTTATGCCAATAAAAAAACACCGGGCTAACCCAGTGTTTTTTTACCTAACTTTTTAAAGGCTATCTTTTTCTATCAGTACCTACACCCCTTTGAGAATCAATTTTTTTGAGTGCTTTATCCAATTTAAATACAGCTTTTTTACCATTTTTATCTTGTACGATTAATTTGTCATCTTTGATCAATTGATCTAGGTCAAAGCGATTATCACCTACTTTAACAATAGTAATTGGTGTTATTGATCGGTCTATACCTGTCTTACCATCAATCCTTTCACCCAGTGCTAAAGCAGTTCCTGATAACATTACACTGACACACATGATTTTTATTAAATTGTTCATAACGTTTTCCTCTCTTTTTGTTATATAACTATTATAGACTATTTTTCTTAAGATTTTTTTTATTCAGGCAATGATTAAAATCTGATTATAAAATCTTGCTTTGAACACTTGTAGCATAAAAAAAACACATCAGCTTTGAAGGGATGTGTTTTTATGTTAATACTGATCTATAGTTGCTACTGATTAGTTTATAAGTAATTCTAGCGAATTACCTTACTTAATTCTTCACAAGTATCATCTTTTAGATCGAATTGATTAAGAACTAGACATTCAGAATGATCCTCAAAAACCTTTAGATATTATTCCTTCATATCACTTGGCGCTTTTTCACCAATCATTCTCTTTAAATCTTTGGTGGCCACTCTTTCAACATTAATTAGATATGCATATGTCCCATCAGAGTTAAACCCAACAAACTTGTGAACATCCCCTTTTGCATCAACAATCAATTTTTTTCCCTCGACAAGGTCCTTTGTTAATAAATCATCATGCTTATCTGCTAAAATAGGACTCATCGCCAATGATCCCACAAACATATATTTTAAAAGATTTTTATTCATAACGTTTTCCTCTCTTTTTGTTATATCTTAATTATAGTTCATGTTTAAACAATTGTTTCATAACTATTTTCTTTGTTTTTATTCATCTCATTGGTAATCTGCACTAGGGTCATTAGCCTCTTTGTTATATTTTAATTATAATATGTTGATGTGCGAACATATTTGGCACATCAATCACCAAACTGTATTCCTTGTGCCAATGGGAGAGATTCACCATAATTGATGGTAATCGTACTGCGACGCATGTATTGTTTCCAAGCATCTGAGCCAGACTCTCGTCCACCGCCAGTGTCTTTTTCACCACCAAATGCACCACCGATTTCAGCACCACTGGGGCCTATATTCACATTGACAATCCCACAATCAGAACCCAACTCAGAGGTAAACAATTCTGCTTCTCTAACATCATCGGTAAAAACACAAGAACTTAGCCCTTGAGGAACATCATTATGCAATTGAATGGCCTCAGAAAATTCATCATATGTTAAAACATACAAAATTGGTGCAAAGGTTTCTCTTTTTACCAGATCACATGGTTGATCTACTTCAACAATGGCAGGACGCACCAAACAATCCCCACAGTCGTCACCACCAAAAATCTTATAGCCTTTTTGCTGTGCTTCTTGCAATGCATTGTGCATGGCTAAAACTGCATCCTCATGAATCAATGGTCCAACCATTGTCTTAGACTCAAACTGATCTCCCACCACCAAACTTGTGTATGCTTTTTTAAGCTTTGTTAAAAGATCGTGATAGACTGATTTATGCACAATCAATCGTCTAAGTGTTGTGCATCTTTGACCACTTGTCCCAACCGCACCAAACACAATTGCTCTGATCGCTAAGGCTAGATTTGCATGTTTAGAGACAACCATAGCATTATTACCACCCAGTTCAAGTAAGGATCGCCCTAACCTAGAAGCAACCCTAGGTGCTAATGCTCGACCCATCGCAGTTGAACCTGTAGCACTCAATAAACTAATGCGATGATCATCAGCAAGCCATTCAGCAACAGCTTTATCACCATCAACAATTTGTAATAAATCGTCAAACGATTGATTAGGCATGCTTTGTTTAACGGCTTCATCCCATGCTTGTTTACATAACTGAGTCACCTCGGGCGTTAACGGCGAATGTTTCCAAACAACGGCATTTCCGCACACCATGCTCAAACAATGGTTCCATGCCCAAACAGCACACGGAAAATTAAAAGCTGTAATGACACCCACAACACCCAATGGATGATAAACTTCACGTAATTTATGTTCAGGGCGCTCACTTGGCATGGTTAATCCATAAAGCTGTCTAGATAACCCTACAGCAAAATCACACATATCGATGGCTTCTTGAACCTCACCCATGGCTTCTGCTCTAATTTTCTTAGCCTCTTTCATAATGGCTTCAGCAATGTCATGTTGTTTATGCCTTAATTTTTGCCCGAGTATACGAATAACCTCTCCACGCTTAGGTGCAGGTATTTGCGCCCAATTTGCTTGTGCGTCTATGGCTTTTTGGATAGATGCTTGATAAGTCTCTTTATGCATATAATGCTCCAAATGAATTACTTGTAAAAATATCAAAAGGTATACTGCTTTGCGATTGAAAACCTTGACCTGAAATTTTACCTTCTATGAATGCTTGTACAACTGCACATACACCTGAGGCAGTTGCTAATTGAATGGCTGAAAAAGATTCATTACCATAGATTTTTCGTTGATAAGTGACTTCTTCTAATCGTCCATGGATAATGCCTTTAACCGTAATTAGAATAACAACAACATCTTTTTGGGTGTACGGGACAGCCTTATTGAATAATGCCACTAATTGAGCAGGATCATCTTTAAAATTTAAATCTTCTAATAGAAACTTCATATGTGCTTGATGACCTGGGTATCGAATGGTTTTATAGCTCATATTAGGCACAACACCAGCATATTCATCGCACATAGAAGCAATGCCTCCTGAAGTATAAAAAGCTTCATAAGGTGTCTCATCCACATAAAGGGTTTCCAAACCATCCAAAGGCTGTACTTTAATTTTTTGTCCCTGAGTTAACACATCGACTAATTGACAATACTCATTAATAAGCCCTTCGGTTGACCATGTCAGATAATATCTAAATGCATTGGTCGCATTGATTGGCAAAGAACCTACGCGCACCTTGACATCATAGATGTCTGATACTTGTGTCATTAAATCAGATGCAATGATGTTCACTGCACCAGGCGCTAACCCGCATTGGGGCATTAATATCGAAGTTGATTTCAATTGTTTGATATAGTCAGTCACACCAACATCTTCTGTCAAATCAAAATAAGCAATGCCATTTTTAGCACATGTTTTTGCAATGGATCGATTGGCATGAAAAGTAGCGCAACTGATCACAATATCCATATCTTTGATATGGTCTATTAATTCTGCTTCATTGTATGCTTTGATGTGTACGTCAGCTAGAGCTTCTGGGTGTGTATCTAGAATACATAATTCATAATTGTATTTGGATAACAATTGTTTAACTGCTAAACCTATTTTACCCGCACCAATGATACAAATTTTTGTCATCCTTTGCTTCCAAGTGTTTCCTATGTCTAACCATTATAGCTCATTCACATATAATCGTTTTGTCCTTGAATCATTCGTAACATTGATTGCTTGGTGCCTTTAAAGTAAAAAAACAACTGACTTTGCCATTGCTTTTTTTACTTTAATAGTAGCAGCCATCACTACCATCCATATAACAACCAATCGACTGACAGTTTGTAGTCCACTTACCATCTAGGCCTTTACACTTTGTATAATCAGTAGTTATTTTGTAAGAACCACCAAAAGCCATACTGGATAGCATCACACCGACACACATCAGTTTTAATAAATTATTCATAACTTCTATCCTATTTTCTTGTTATATCAATATTATAGACCATATATGAACAAACATTTTTTAAATTTATCTATAAAGATAACCATCCATCCACAATATCTGTTGTCTGTGTATTCAATTGATTATTCCTAAACTTATGGTCCGTGAGGTCTGACGTCACCCTTATTTTCATTTGTATTTTCTTTTGATTTGGTATCCTCACCTGGAAAACTTACCTTTTTCTTTGCTATAGGTTTACTTGTCTTAAGACATGACTTAAGTGGTACTTTATTTATTTGACTTGCTTTGAGAGATTTTGTTACGCGTTGTATTGGTTCTTCTTTCTTAAAGTATCTAATACTGACTAGTTTTTTTTCTGGGCGCTGACGCAGGATCATTCCTTTGATTTTTCTTCTTATCGCTTTAAGGTTTTGTCTTAGATTTGGCTTTACAACAGAAACTTTTATGGCATTCTCTTCACTTTTGGGTGAAAATTGTTGAACATGTTTTGACGAAGGTCGTTTGACTGTATCTGGCATATATCGTCTGACTTGGTCTAACAAACGATCTGTAAAACCATATTCACCTTCTAACTTTTCAAGCAATTGATTACAGCGCTCAACATCTTTACTCAAATGCTTTGTAAGTGCCATTACCAAACCTTCAGAAATAATAAAATCATGGTTTTTGATCGACTGCGTTATGTATCTGTAACCATGGGACTTGCTAAAATGTTTTTCAGCTTTGATGTTTGTATCAACCGAAGTTACACTCATTAATACAAATGCAGTTGCATCAACCGCATATTTTGGATTTTTACAAATGTCTTGATACCGCGGAATATTGACCGTTCGATTTGTTTTCAAATCATAATCAACCTGCAATTTATATATGTCCAAATCAGTCATGCCGAGGTCCATATTAGCAAGAGCATTTTTTTTATTCTTCTGAGGTTCAGCTGCAATCAATACACGAATGGTTCCGCTCAAATCTTTTACATCATAAGCCGAACAAAACGCACTGATAGCATATTTTGCAATAGGATCAAGCTTAACTTTTAAAGGTTGATCCTTTATACCTGTTTCAACATAACCAGTGATACATGCTTCAGCCAAATACTTGAGTACATCTTGTTGCTGACGTTTGTTTAAACCTATTCTATTTTGAAAATTACTTTTCAACACCCATTGGCTACCTGAGAAATTGATTGTGTAATTTCTAGTTTGTATATCTATATATTTTTTTACAACATCAACAGGGTCTTTAACGTAGTTTTGCACTGAATCATACAAAACCATTTCATCACGATCACTCCACTGGTTCTCAAAATAATAATCTTTTAAAAGCCCATCAATATCCTTGGAAGGGTTTCGGAGGTATTCAATTAAATTTCTTGATAAATGAAAGTTCAACCACATTTGAGTTTCCCCAGATGCATCTTTGGGTGGTTTAAAGCTCATTAATATCCTTAGCTTGTCACCTGCACTTAGGGTGCTACTAACCATCTTTTTTTCAAAATCAAAACCTAGATTCGTAAATAAAGCATATCTTTCAAATAATTTTACTAGATCTTTTTCTTTTGAATCTGCTTTAAAAGCTAAATATAAAAGCTCTTGATCAGTTGTATTGATATGTTCTAATGCTTTTTGTGCCGTGAGACTCGTCAAAGGTGATTTCAAAGCAGTGTCAATGCAACGACATAAAAATGATATATCTTGCTTTCTGCGTTTATTAACATTTTTCCGTTTATATACATTAAAAACAGACATTTCAGGAAAATTTTCTTCTCGTAAAATACGCTTTAAAACATCATGAGCAAAATAAACATGATCAGGACCCGGCTTTCCAGTCATTTGCTTAGAAAACTCTTTTATTAAACGATTATTTACTCGATCAAGATACGAATCATTCATAACATTAATTGCTTGGTGTCTTTAAGATAAAAAAGCAACGGACTTTGCCATTGCTTTTTTAATTTTAAGGGGGGGGGTTAATCGCAATTGGTATTATATTTTTCACAATCAGCATCATGGGCCCATTCTCCCATTATCCCAAAAGCCGTACTGGATAGCATCACGCTTATACACATAAGTTTTAATAAATTGTTCATAATATTTATCCTATTTTTATTGTTATATCAATATTATAGAC
>JAQWRO010000008.1 GCA_029243665.1 Gammaproteobacteria bacterium | reverse complement strand
ACTTTTTTGCCAGTCAAACACGATGACATCAAACAACATGTCATGCATCATGAGCAATATGTCATTGCTGATCAAATAATTAATTTGATCAATTCAACCAAACAAAACAACGGTAGAGTCATTGCTGTTGGCACCACCTCTGTGAGAACACTTGAAGATACCTGGCGTCAATCACAAGTCACTGCAGGTGCTAGAAATACTGACATATTCATACACCCTGGCTTTCAATGGCAAGTTGTCGATGGCATATTAACAAATTTCCACTTGCCTAAATCAACTTTATTTATGCTTGTTTGTTCTGCAATAGGCACTGAGGAGGCACACCGATGTTACCAAACAGCCATTGAGGCAAAACTTAACTTTTACAGTTATGGTGATGCCATGTTAATCATATAAAAGGTATTTTATGAGCATTCAATTAAACATTACACATACAGATAAAAAAGCTAGAACTGGCACTGCCACACTTAACAGAAAAAAAATGAGACCACCGGCATTTATGCCTGTTGGCACCTGTGGCGCAGTTAAATCATTGACTACTGAACAGTTAAAGGCAATTGACCCGGATGTTATTTTAGGCAATACCTTTCATCTAATGCTAAGGCCTGGTCCAGAATTAATTGAGGCACATGGCGGGCTACATAAATTCAATGGCTGGGATCGGTTAATATTAACTGATTCTGGTGGTTTTCAGGTATTCAGCTTAGCAACACTTAATAAAATTACCGACGAAGGCGTGATGTTTCGCTCACCTTATAACGGTCAAAAACACTATTTAACACCTGAAAAAGCCATTCACATTCAACAACAACTAAATAGTGACATCATGATGGCCTTTGATGAGTGCATTGGTTTACCTGCAGAAAAACATGCTGTAGAAAAAGCTATGATTCGATCACTTGACTGGGCAAAACAATGCATTCAAGCTAAAACTAAAGATAATTGCCACCTTTTTGGTATTATTCAAGGAGGCTTTCATCATGATTTGCGTCAGCGTTCATTAGATGAAACATGCGCCCTGCCTTTTGATGGGTTTGCATTAGGCGGACTTTCAGTTGGTGAGCCCAAAGACAAAATGGATGATATAGTATCCAATTTCGCTTATAAAATGCCTGTTGATAAGTTAAGATATTTAATGGGTGTTGGAACACCTTCAGACATCATGAATGCAGTCAGATCTGGAATTGACATGTTTGATTGTGTCATGCCAACAAGAAATGCAAGAAATGGACATTTATTTACACATAAAGGTGTCATTAAAATTCGTAACAAAAGATATAAAAATGATTTTTCGCCACTAGACCCTGACTGTGAATGCTTCACATGTCGCAATCATTCTCGCGCCTATCTTCATCATTTAGATAAATGCAACGAAATGACTGGCGCTGTTTTAAACACCATTCATAATTTACATTTTTACCAATCTCTCATGCGGGCATTGCGTCGGGCAATAGAAGCCGGTAATCTAGATAAATATATTGAAATCAATCAACCAATCATTGAGGAACCAATACCATGACATTGTCACTTTTTATAAGACCATTGCTTTTTTTAATATTGCTACCTAATGCATGGGCAGCAAACACAGCAACCAGTCAATCTTTTATTCTTAATATTTTACCACTTGCTGCCATCGTCGTTTTTTTCTATTTCATTATTATTCGTCCACAACAACAAGAACAAACCGAGCTCAATAACATTCAGAATGCAATCAAAGATAAACAAGAAGTCATAACAATGTCAGGTGTTCTTGGCCAAATCATTAAAGTAAAAGATGACTGGGTGCAACTTCAAACATCATCAGACACATACTTTTGGATAAAACGTAACCAAATTCAGAAAGTACTTCCCAATGGTACTATTAAACATTTAGAGAAAAAATGAATACACCCTTACATATTAGAAATATTTTCTTCAGTATTTTAACCCTGATAGCTTTAGTTTATTCCTTACCCAACTTCTTTGGTGAATCTCCTGCACTTGAAATAAGCGCGCAAAACTTGACCAAAGACTCCCTAATTGAAACCCTTCAAAAATCAGGCTTTCAATTTAAGAGCATTCAGACTAAAGATCAATCATGGCTGGTTAGATATGTGGATACAGAGGACCAGTTAGGAGCACAAAAATGGATTTCTAAAAATCAGCCTACATGGATCGTTGCTCTAAACTTAGCGAACAATACACCTCAATGGTTATTAAATATTGGTGCAACCCCAATGAAACTTGGTCTTGATTTGCGAGGTGGAGTTCACTTTTTATTAGACGTTGATATTCGCCCTGTGATAGAAGGTAGAATAAAAGGAGATTCTAGAGAAATAGGTTCAACTCTTAGGAAAAATGATATCGACATCAAACGCATCAATACCAACGAAACCAATGGTGTTACAGTAACTTTAATTAATAATGACGCTGCAATAAACGCACAAAACTTAATTAAAAGTCAATTTAGAGATTATGACATTACACTTAAAGGCAACCAACTCATACTTATGTTATCCTCTAGTGCCATTGAACAACAAAAAAAATACACCTTAGAACAAACCATTCAAATACTATCAAACCGAGTTAATGAGCTTGGCGTTAGCGAAGCAGTGGTTCAACAAGAGGGCGATAGCATGGTTAGCGTTGATCTTCCTGGCATACAAGATACTGCAAAAGCAAAAGACCTTTTAGGGAGTAATGCTCAAATTACCTTTCAACTTGTAAGCAATCAGACAGATGATCCAAATGAACGCCCTTTTGGTACAAAATGGTTCACTTATAATGATCGAAAAGTCTTATTAGATGAAACACCCATATTAACTGGCGAATCCATTACTTATGCCGCAAGCTCAATTAGCGATCAAGGTCATGCTGTACTAATTAGACTCGCCGGTGGAGCTAGTCGCTTTTATCGAAAAACAGCTGAAAATGTAGGCAATCAGTTAGCAGTTGTTTATCATGAAAAGTTTATTGATGACCGATTATCAACAGAAGAAAATAAAATATGGCGCAATACATCACGCGTTATCAGTGTTGCTACCATTAACCAAGCGCTTGGCAATTCTTTTGAAATAAATAACTTAGAAAGCCAACCTTATGCTGAAAAGCTTGCACTCCTCATGCGCTCTGGCGCACTGACAGCCCCATATGCCATCATTGAAGAAACATTGATAGGTCCAAGTCTTGGTAAAGAAAACATTGCAAAAGGAACTTATTCATTAACCATGGGCTTTTTATTAGTCGTATTATTTATGACACTTTACTATGTAGAGTTTGGTATTATTGCCAATATAGCCTTATTCTTAAATCTACTATATTTGCTTGCACTGCTATCCATCTTAGGAAGCACCCTCACATTACCAGGAATAGCTGGTATTGTATTAACAGTTGGCATGGCAGTTGATGCAAACGTATTAATCAATGAACGTATCAGAGAAGAACTTAATAAAGGTTTATCATTAGCAATGAGTATTAAAGCAGGCTATGAAAAAGCATTCGCGACCATTGTAGATGCAAATGTTACAACCCTTATTGTTGCAATGATCCTTTTTGGTCTGGGATCTGGTTCAATTAAAGGGTTTGCAATTACTCTTATTCTAGGCTTACTTTCTTCAATGCTAACATCAATTTATATATCTCGTGCCATTACTGACACCTACAGAAAATACCGTAAGCATATTCATATTGGAGTATAATTTTTTATGAATTTTTTTAAAAAAGAATCGACCATCAACTTTATGTCACTAAGATACAAAGCTATTATTTTTTCAATTTTATTAAGCATCGTCTCTATTGTTGCATTGTGTTTTAATGGCCTTCATTTAAGTCTTGATTTTACTGGAGGCACCCAGGTAAGAATGAAGAATTTATCGTTAACAACAACCGAATTAAGAAATGAAGTTAGTAAAGCATTTGGTAGTGATGTTGTTGTTCAAAGGCTTGGTGCTGGTGATGAATTTATTATCCGCATTGGGGGCAAGATCCAACAAGATGAACAAAACAGTATAAAATTGTTCTTTATCAAAAACTATGGCAAAAATAATTTTACAGGTATTACATTCATTGGGCCTCAAGTGGGTCATGCGCTGTTAATAAATGGTGTCATTGCTACCGTCATTGCATTACTCACAACCATGCTTTATGTAATGGTTAGATTTGAGTATCGTTTTGGTTTTAGCGCCATGCTTGCTCTCCTTCACGACCCTATTGTCATCTTAGGTTGTTTTGCTTTATTTAGGTTGGAATTTGACTTGAATTCACTAGCAGCACTATTAACTATTCTTGGGTACTCATTAAATGATACGATTGTTGTTTACGATCGTGTAAAAGAAAACTTCATCAAAAACAAAAGAAAGAGTCCCGATGAAGTTGTTAACGAAGCTATTAACCAAACACTGTCAAGAACAATCATGACCTCAGGCTTAACCCTCATTGTTGTTTTGACATTATTAATATTCGGTGGGGATCAATTGCGTAACTTTGCACTTTCATTAAGCATTGGTATTGTGATAGGTACATATTCTTCTATTTATATTGCCGGCTCAATAGCAGTTATGTTAGGCTTAGATCGTAATGCTTTGTTACCAAAAAACAGAGACTATTTAAAACACATACCATAGGTAATACTTTTATGCCCAAAGACGACATGATTGAAATGGAAGGCGTTGTAATTGACGTTTTGAGAAATACTATTTTTAGAGTCAAACTTGAAAATGACCATATCATTACTGCCCACATATCAGGAAGAATGAGGAAGCACTATATTAAAATCCTTAACGGTGATACTGTTGTTGTTGAAATGACCCCATATGACCTTACAAAAGGGCGAATTATTTTAAGAAAGAAAAAATAAATTTTAATTATCTTTTCAGTTGTTAGAATTATAAAAAAGACTCTCTTCCGCGCTTTCGTAGTTTGGGGGCTTATTATGATTGTTTGTTGTGTCCAACAATTCAGACATGCAATTTTGGGCAAGATCACTACCCAAGCTAGTTCCAGATAGATTAGAACTACTTATAGGAAATCCAAGTATATTATATCCTTTAGTTACAAAATCTATTCCATATAGATATTTAAAAACTTGATCACCTTTTTGTATGTACTTATGCAATACAAACGTAAGGCAAATAACAATAGAGAGTAAATTAGCAAGAATCGAGTTTGCTGGAACAGCTAAGAACAATGCAACATTGGAAACGATTACATTGATTTGTATGAATGGTGACAAAACCATAACAAGAAACATTATAAGAAAAAAGAACTCTACATAAATATTTTTAAAAGGTTGATGTACTGCATCATTGCCTGAACCACCTTGCTCTTCTGTTTTAACACTATTTTGTCTATCGTTAACGTATATTTTGATGTAAGAACTCACAGCATTAGCAACAACATACATTGGACCTATGAACAATGCCCATCCTAAAGACCAATCAAAAGTTATTAATAAAACGTTATATGCTATTTCAAGTAGCGTGGTAAAATAATTTAAAAGTTTTCTGGTGCAACTAACAAATTTACCAAAATTAAATTTATAATCGTTACTCAGGACTTCAAATCCAAATAACACTCTAGGCACTTTTAACTTTTCTTGTATATCTTTACCAGAAATATTCACATACCAATCCACAATACTGCTTATTAAGCTTTCAAGTAATGAGGCAATAATAAAAACATTGAAAAAGGTCGTTAAATACACCCCTACATAAACTTTTGAAATGATATAAAAAACTACGGTTGCTTCAATATGTCGATAATCAACTAGTAATTTACAACCAATGACATAAAATACAAAAGGGTAGAAAAAGTAATATTGGTAATTCTTAATATAATTTGAAAGCTTGAAACTTTTATTAACTGATGGGCGAAAATATTGATTCCAATAACCATTAATTTTTTGTACGCTATGTGCTAATAGTGTCCAGATTAGTTCCACACGTATATCTGAAAAATAAACACCTGAAGCACTAAGTGCTATAAAATTTGTGGCTATTTTATAACAAAGCTCAATAATCAAATCACAAATTGAAATCCAAAAACTTGTGGCATTTTTTTTATCACTTATAGCCATTTAAAGCACTTCTTTCTTCATTGCTTGATTCACTCCATAGACTGTTTTCCACCAAACCAGCATTATCTTGAGGTGTTTTTATAACGGTCCCATTGTAAAGATCAGGTGACAATAATTGATTAGCCTGTACCCATTGAGCTGCAAAATCAACATCATACAAATATTGCATCATCGAATAACTATTGGTTAGTAAAGCATGAAATACATAAAAACCTATAAACCAATAGGCTAAGGTAGTTACAGTTACAAAACTTAACCATGGCAGGCCAGCTGATATATTAGCGGTAAAACTTGAAAG
The DNA here is from genome assembly GCA_029243665.1 of Gammaproteobacteria bacterium. Lineage (GTDB taxonomy): Bacteria > Pseudomonadota > Gammaproteobacteria > Comchoanobacterales > Comchoanobacteraceae > JAURNZ01. The sequence goes on along the minus strand of JAQWRO010000008.1, from coordinate 11,529 downwards.
TTGAAAAAGCAAACCAATTACATTTGCTGTTACTATGTATCCAGCAATAATTTTATAATATAGCGTATCAAATTTTTGCTGCTTAGTATGACCGACACATTTTGTTAAGACATAACCATCAACATATTTTTGAATAAAAGGAGGTATAAAATAAAGCAAGATACAAGCAGGTATTGCCCAAGCTAAAACCATCTTAGTTGTAATCATAAAATACAAACTTGATAACAATGCTTCTAGTAGACCAACACAAGCAAAGAAAACAGTGATTACATTTTTAATTTTTTGATCATCAAACCCACCATGCAAAATACCATACCATGAAATTGAGTTCAAATAACACGATTCAAAACTACTCATAATCATATAGGTATATGACAATAAGATTATGATTGCAGGGTTGAGCCATGAGATTTTATTGTTTAATGAACGAAAAACAATAAAATAATTGATTGTGAAATCAAAAAAAAGGTTGATCAAAACTAAGGATGCAGCAATTGGCCACATAATAATGGTTCTAGAAAAACTTTGTTTTTGATCCTTTGGAGGATAATACTTGATATAGTATCTTGATATCTTATTTGCAAAGTACGTTACCATCTTTACAACAAAGCCAAATATGTTTTTTTGTTTTATAGCCTCGTTTAAACGAAGAATCAATCGATAAACACAAGAGACAACGACATCTAAGATGCCTTCTATAAACATTACTAATCGAATAAGATTGGTATAATAGCTTGCATTAGATTTTTTTTTCGTTTCTGCCACATCGTCATATTACTTTATAACGATGCTAACAGCAACTTTTTTAGTTTAAGATTATGTCTAAAGATTGGCCCTTACGTTTAACCATTATATTATCTGATTTCTTAATATTTCCTTGCAATAAGATATCTGCAATATGTGATCGAACGGACTGATCAATTAACCTTTTAATGGGTCTTGCCCCCATTGAAGCATCATAACCATTTTCAGCTAACCATGTTTTAGCACTATCTGTAATCTTAAAATTTACTTTTTGCTTTGACAGCTGTTGTTCTAACACTTTTAGATGTTTATCAACGATGTTTAATAAAATATTGGTATCCAATGGCTTAAATGGAATGATACCATCTAGTCGATTCCTAAATTCAGGAGAAAAGAAAGCTTTTACCGCATCATTTGAAGCTTCAGCAATCTCATCTGCTTGGGTGCCATTAAAGCCCATGATAGACGTTTGTTTGGTGCTTGCACCCAGATTTGTAGTCATGATAATGATTGCATGTCTAAAATCTACTTGTCGTCCTAAATTGTCTGTCAACATACCATAATCTAATATCTGTAACATGATATTGTACACATCTGGATGCGCTTTTTCGATTTCATCAAATAAAATGACAGAATGAGGATGCTTAATCACCTGATCAGTTAAGACACCACCTTGATCGTAACCCACATAACCAGGTGGTGCACCAATCAACTGCGATACATTATGCCTCTCCATGTATTCAGACATATCGTAACGAAGCAATTTCAAAGACAATGCTTTCGATAATTGAATGGCAAGCTCAGTTTTACCTATACCAGTTGAGCCAGAAAAAATAAACGAACCTATTGGGCGATTAACTTCTCTTAGGCCAGCAGAATTAATTTTGATTACTTTTGCAAGTGCGTGAATGGCTTTCTCTTGTCCAAAGACATGTTGGGATAAATGTTTTTCTAAATCAACAACCTTATTATTCTCTCTTAAATCAAGCGTATCAATTGGAACTCGAGCCATACGAGATACAACGGATTGAATAACTTTTTTGCTAACTCTCTTTTTGTTTGTGGCATCAATCTTTTGATGCTTAGCAACTTCTGCGCCAGCTTCATCAATGATGTCAATCGCTTTGTCTGGTAGGAACCTATTTTGTAAATAATCTACAGATAATGAAACAGCATATTGGATTACACCTTTACCATATTCGATACCATGATGCTTTTCAAATCGACTTTGTAAACCTGTAATGATCTTTACCGTTTCTTCTTGAGTTGTTTCACGAATATCAATTTTTTGAAATCTTCTTGTTAATGCTGAATCTTTTGAAAAGATATTTCTGAACTCAGTATAGGTTGTCGCGCCTATACACCTTAACTGACCAGATGATAAGAATGGCTTCATCAAGTTAGCAGCGTCCAATGCACCACCAGAGGCAGCACCAGCACCAATAATAGAGTGAATCTCATCAATAAACAGGATAGCATTTGGCGCATCAATAAAATCTTGCAACACTGACTTAAATCTCTTTTCGAAATCTCCACGATATTTTGTACCAGCAAGTAATGCACCTAGATCAAGAGAATAAACTTGAGCATGCTTAAGCTTTTTAGCAATTTTACCTTCATATATCTTCATGGCAAGCCCTTCTGCTAAAGCAGTTTTACCCACCCCTGCTTCACCAACCAATAATGGATTATTTTTTCGTCGACATAATAAAATTTGTTCCATACGCTTAATTTCGTCATCACGACCAATGACTGGATCAATTTTTCCTTGTCTAACTTTTTCAATTAAATTAACAGCATACTTTTCAATATTGGAATCATTAGTTCTTTCAATTACATTATCTGAAAATAAATTATCATTAAAATCATTGATATTCTGGTTAGACTGGTGCATATGATTTAAATAATTAAGCACACTAGATTTAGAAATTTGTTCCTGAGTTAAAAAGTAAGCTGCGGCAGAATCTGTTTCAGATAATAAAGCCAATAGCACATCAATACCATTCACTTCGACTTTACCAGAAGCTTGTGCTTGAACAATCGCGCGTTGAATCACACGCTGATATGACAAGGTTGGAATTGGCTTTGTTTTTTTAGATATAGTTTTATCAGAAAGTTTCTCCTGAATAAAAACTAATATTCCAGATTTTAAATTTTGAATATTTGCATCTAAGCTTACTAGTAACTGACTAGCATCAGGGTTGTCTAGTAATGCTAGTAGCAGGTGCTCAAGTGTTACAAACTTGTGTTTTTTCTGAGCTGCAACTGTAAATGCGTCGTTAATAGTAGTTTCGAGTGTTTGACAAAACATAATAAATCCCTTTTTCTCAAAAGGAAGTATAGTAGAGAAATATAAAATCCGTCTCAGAAAATTTTATCTAAAATAATTTTTTTGTATAAATCAATGGATTCATTGGTTTTATTTAAACATGGAATTAATTTTAGTTGCCCACCTAAAGCACTTGCCTCCTCAGCATATTCATAGCCAATTTCATGCAAGGTTTCGATGCAATCTATTGAAAATCCTGGGCAAATTACATGTATAGACTTGTCTCCTTTCTCAATTAAATCTTTAATATGTTCACTCAGGTATGGCTGCAACCACTCTTGTTTTCCAAAACGAGACTGAAAAGCCAATGAATAATAGGTTTTATCTAATTTTAATTTTTCTGCAACCAGACGCATGGTTTTATGACAATAACAGTAGTATGGATCTCCCGACTTGAATTTTTGCTTAGGAATGCCATGAAATGAAAATATCAAATGATCAGCCTTGCCATTTTCTTTCCAAAATCTTTTTATTTGATTGGCAAGTAAATCAATATACCTTTTATCATCATGATAAGATTGGATGAAACGCATGCCAGGTACAAAATTTTCTTTTGCCATTACCTTTGACCATGCATCAAATACACAGGCTGTGGTTGCGGATGAATACTGAGGATACAAGGGGAAAATAATCACATCCCTAATACCCTGACGCTTCAGATTATGCCAAGCCTGATCAAGAGAAGGATTAGAATATAAATAAGCTTCTTCGAATGCAAGTGACTTCATTGCGTCACTCAATGCTTTAGTAATATTATGATGATCTACTAGTAAGGGTGAGCCTTCCTCTTTCCATATACGCTTATAATCATGAATTAACCGCTTTGGCCGAAAAGGTAATATTAACAAACAAAGAATTGGCCACCATAGAATTTTAGGTAGGCCTACAACACGCTTGTCAGTTAATAATCGCCATAAAAAAGTACGAATAGCTTTCTTTGTTAATGTTTCAGGAGACCCAAAATTAACAATAATAACACCTTGTTTTGGAGGTTGAGTATGATATTGGGATTCTTTAGGCATTAATATACTTCTTCAGTGAATAATGATTGACAAGCCTTTCAATAGACTCACTTGCGAAAGTGATACCCCAATCAGATGCTAATTGATGATAGAACACATCATTCACTGGACCTGACTGATCATCCCACCACTTAACAATATAAAATTGACCCTGATCTCTTGCTAAATCACCTATTAATATTACTGAATCCTGTCCAGATCGTTGAAGTGTAGCTACCCAAACGAGACCTGGATAACCCAGATCATTATAAGCATAAGTCACTTTAGGGAAATATTTCCAAGATTTTCCAAGTGTTTTGTAATCTGTTTTCAATTCAACTTCTTTTAATACTTGATTAGCAATGGTCTCTGATTTCTTCAACTTAGCTTCTTTGTTTAACAACTGCTGAATCGTCAGTTTAACTGACTTAAAACTTTGTACATGTTTAGGTAAGTAATCTATTTGTTGAATCACAACAACCTTATTGTTAGACAGTGATTTGATTAAGATTTCCTTTGAATCAATATTTGTCTCAATCCAAGCGTTTAACTTGGAAAAAGAATTAAAAGGCATGCTTGATTGCATTTCTTTTAAATCTAATAAGTTCGTTTTCATTGTTTTCAAATTTGGCATCATGGATTGCAATTGATCCCAAGAAAGAGCACCTGAATAAGCACGATCCATCAAATCATCCAAATGTAACTGAAATTGTTCGTTCGCACTATGTCGTTTAAAATCATCTGTGACAGTTGAGATAACCATTTCAAATTTTGGCACCAATTCTGATTTGTAAGATTTATTTTGGACGATAACAATCGTACCATCAGCTTCTTTATTGATAATAGGCTGCTTTTGTTTAATAAATTCATTAGTGACTAAATCTTTTGGCAATTGTGCAACAGGACGCCATATTGGCTTTTGTGTAACTAATTCATAGCCTTTACCACCATTCACAAGCAAATCATCAATGACGCCATCAAGCATTTGATTAATCCCAATCATAGATTGGATAAAATTAGTTTCAGATGAAGTCAATCCCGCACCTTTTTTTGGCTTTAATGAACGCACATCTACCAATACCTGCTCAGGTATAATATAGTTTTCTAAATTCTTATTAAAAAATGTTTTAAGTTCATTAGTAGATGGGGACTTAGATTGTCTAAATAGTTTATCATCAATAATGGCATATTTAAATTTATACTGATTTGGCTTAACAAAATCAATTTGATGTGCGTTATAATAATTTTTGAGCTCAACATCAGTTGGTTGAGAGATGCTTTGTTTATTAACTTCAATGGTTTTAACACTGATTTTTTTTTGAACACTTGCAACAGATTTTAATTGATCTAATTCACTTTGAATTGGTTGAGAGATGTCTTGAACAATTGAGAATAATGCATTTTGCATCATATCGACACCTTTAATTTCAATTAGATGATCGACATTCATCTCTCTTTGCTTCAAAAAAGATTTGAATTTTTTGGGACTATATAATCCATCAACCTGAAAATATGGATCATTTATAATTTCTTTCTCAATCATTAACTTTGGTGCTACATAACCATCATCAACCATCATGGCTTGAATACTATATCTTGTATGAAGATAAGACCAAGTTTCATTTAAGATAAAAGCATTCAATTCTTGCACAGGGAGTGATATATTTGAGCTAAATATTTTATTTTTAACACCTTGGTAAGCTAAATAAAAATCTTTTTCATTGATAGCAACACCTCCAACCTTACCGACTTGTTTGGATGATCTAATATTGGTTTGTAGAGAAGGTGAGAAAACAAGTGAAAATATAAATAGGATTGCAAGACAAGCTGTGACGTAAACTGCAATAGATCCTTTTGAAAAGTTTTTAATGCTCATGTCGAATCTCTGTAAATGTCAGTTAATGGCGGAGTGGACGGGACTCGAACCCGCGACCCCCGGCGTGACAGGCCGGTATTCTAACCAACTGAACTACCACTCCCGCGTTGGTGGGTACTGAGGGACTTGAACCCCCGACATTCGCCGTGTAAAGGCGACGCTCTACCAACTGAGCTAAGTACCCGATATAGCTCACTTAAGCTATGACTATAGCGCTTTTTTTCTGCGACCGCAACATTTTTTAATATGAAAAAAATATGTTAATGTAAAGACTTTAACAAACAAGAATTTTTTTATGCATAGATCACTACTTAAATGGTTTAAAGAACATCAAACTGGCAACATTGAGGGTGCCATTAACTATTATGAGGCACATGTCCAAAGCTTTCCGAATGATATTAATGGTTGGCAACTTTTAGGCATTGGGTATGGGCAGCTTGAAATGCTTGATAGTGCACTAACTGCCTTTCAAAGAGGCCTAAATATTGAGCCAAAAAACATTACCTTACATAATAACATTGGTCATGTGTATACTAAACTGAATCAATATGATCTAAGTGAAGAACATTTCAATATAGTCTTATCAATACAACCAGGACATTTGGGTGTCTTAAAAAATCTTGGGCTTTTACACTATAAACAAAAACAGTTTGTTACTGCCGAAGCTTACTTTGCTAAAGCACTCTCTGTAAGTGAACAAAATGAAGATTTACTTCATAACTTAGGGCTCAGTCAATTCAACCAAAAAAAATTAAAACCTGCAACAAGAAGCTTTTTAGATGTACTGAACTTAAACCCCTTAAACCAGGCTGTTTTAATCAATCTTGGCGAATGTTATTTACAGCAGTCTTTATATGATGATGCGGTTACTTATTTCAAAAAAGCATTGATCATAGAGCCATCTTTCAGGATACATCATGGCCTTGGATGCGCTTATCTAGGCAATGATGAGAGTGACAAAGCTTTGGTGTCGTTTAACAAAGCATATGAATTAGAGCCCTTTAACTTTGAAAACTGTCACAACCTTGCATCGGTTTATTTTCATCAACAAAAACTTGGTGAGGCTCTTCAATGCTGGTTCCAATGCCTGCAAATGAACCCTAAATGTGAACAAACACTATACAACATTGGCGTCTGTTATCAATATAAAAATAAATTTGAGGATGCCAGTAGCTATTTCCACAAAGTCCTTATGCTAAACCCAAACCATGGAGACACACTTCACAACTTAGGCACCCTTGCTTTAAAACAGAACAAGCCTAATGATGCCATAGCGTTTTATGAACGAGCACTTACTTTAATGCCAGATAATGTTCAAGTACAATTCTTGTTAGCTGCATTAAAACAGTCCGAACAAGCCGACTTTACTCAATGCCCAAAAGCATATGTCAGTCAATTATTTGATGACTATGCCTCGACATACGATGATCACTTAACACAAGTTTTAAAGTATAGCGGACATGAGAAGCTGTCTGAATTAATTCAAGATGTTTTGGAACCTAAAAAGGAACAATGGCATCATACTGTGGACCTTGGCTGCGGCACAGGCCTTGCTGCCACATACATTAAACCATGGTCAAAAATACTAACTGGGGTTGATTGCTCAAAAAACATGATTACAATAGCAAACAAAACAGCATGCTATGATTCATTCATCGAAGGATTTATACCTGATATACAATGGCCTGAAAAAGTTGATCTTTTTTTCATTGCAGATTGCTTACCATATATTGGTGATTTGACTCAAGTTATTGAACAAATGTCGAGCGTTCTTAATCAAAACGGAGTGATTGCTTGCTCGATTGAAAACACTAGCGATTCCACAGAAACATACTGCTTATCTGTATCGGGTCGCTTTAAACACAATAGAGATTATTTGATCGATCTGATGGCACAATATAACTGCTTGTTATCAAAGCATGAAAAAACTAATATTCGTTACGAACAACACCAACCTGTACAAAATGAATTATTTATTTTTCAGAAGATTTAGCAAAGTATAAAATCAATACGCTGATTTTCAATATCAATTTTCTGAACTTTGATTTGAATCTGATCACCCAACGCAAAAACTTGATTATTTTTTCTACCAGTTAAAATCATTTTTTCTGAATCAAAATCATAATAGTCTTTGGGTAGTTTAGAAATATGAATCATCCCATCTATTCCAAAGGCCTCAATCGTAACAAACACACCAAAGTTCATTATAGACGAAATACGTCCTAAAAAGCGTTTACCAATCTGATGCTCTATAAATTTACATTTTAAATCATTTTCAATCCATCGAGACGCTTGCTCTGCTCTTCTCTCAGCATATGAACAATGAGTAGCAACTTGATTTAAATTGGCTATTCCCGTACTTTGTCCGTGCATCAATCGCTTTAATTGTTGATGAACAACTAAATCAGGATACCTACGTATAGGAGAGGTGAAATGAAGATAATACTGATACGCAAGTCCGAAGTGTCCTTGACAGTTTGAACTATAAATGGCTTGAGGTAATGCTCTTAGCATCAAAATATCATAAACATTCGTTTTAAATTTATCTTGAACTTTTTCCATCAACTTAGAAAGCTGCTTTGAAGTTAAATCTTTCTTTCTCATTGGCGTTTTTAAACCAAGTGCACTTAGGACTTGAAACAATCCAAATAATTTTTCTGGATCTGGTTTACCATGGTTTCTATACAAACATGGCAATTGATGCTTATCACAATAACTTGCTACCAATTCATTGGCTAGCAACATATACACTTCAATTAGCTTCATAGATGCCATAGATCCCGTATGTTTGAAGTCAATAATATCATCATTATTAAAAACAGGGACTATTTCTTGTCGATTAAATTTTAGTGCACCTCGACAGTGTTTTAAATCAATCAAAATATCTGCAAGTGCAATCATTGGCTTCAGTGATCGCTCAATCACTTTAGGAATCTTTGCTGTCTTTTGAATAAAAGTTTCTACTTGTTCGTAAGTTAATCGCGCATGCGAATGAATAATGGCTTCATGCAAGGTATAACTTTCCACATGACCTTTGAGATCTAGGCATACTTTAATACCCATCACATAACGGTCTTGATGCGGCACTAAAGAACACAAGTCATTAGAAAGAACCTCTGGCAACATAGGCACAACGCAACTTGGGAAATACACGGATGTTGATCTGTTTCTTGCTTCTTTATCTAAATCAGAACCTGGCGTAACGTAGTGACTGACATCTGCAATGGCAACATATACATCATATCCATTGGCTTTATGCTCGACATACAACGCATCATCGAAGTCTTTTGCATCATTGCCATCAATGGTTACAAAAGGCAAATGGCGCCAATCTTCGCGGTTATCTAGAGAAATGCTGCTATCAAACGATGTTTGACAATCAATTTCTACAGGAATGCCATATGCATGACAAACAGTTTCGACTTTTTCACTGATATTACTTTCACTGGATATTTCTTCTATCAGTTCAACAATAATTGGTCTACCAGGTTTTGGGTAATCAATAATTTTGGCTCTAATCATCGCACCATTTGTGATTGGATTCTTCTGCGGCAATAAAATTGGAGCTGTATAACAACAGGGCTTTAAGGGGATAATCGAGGTTATTCCTTGATCTGTTTGAACTCGCCCAACAATTTCTGTCAGTGAACGAGATAACACCTCAACAATGATGGCTTGGTCTGCTTGTATTGAACGAGCTAAAATGTAATCGTTTTCAATTAATTCAGTTAACTGATAACCTGAAATACTAATTCTATTCTGAGTTTCTTCATCATGTAAATACGGTTGACGGTCTTTTCCATAATGAATATGACCTCGACATAAACCCATTTGTTTAACCAGCACATAATCATCATTTCTATTCTTCAACAGCTGGCCATCTCTAACCATAGCGTTTAATCTTTTTTGAAAAGCTGTCGTTGCTTCTTCACCTTTAATATTAAAACGCTTTTTAAGTTGTTCTTGTGAGATAGGTGCCTTAAATTTTTGCAAATTCTGGATAACCCATTCACGACTAGGTATCGGATTTTTATAACGTTTTTTTTCAGATCGATAAAAAGGATCTTTCATAGACTTACTTCACTAAGCATTGTCAGTTTGATCTGTTGTCCCTTGTGTAGCTGAGTTATTCTCTTGTTCTGGTGATTCTTTTTGAATTTTTTCATAAATCTCTTGTCGATGAACTGAAACATCCTTGGGTGCATCAACACCGATACGAACTTGATGCCCTCTGACACCTAGCACCGTTAATTTAATGTTGTCATTTATTATTAAAGTTTCACCAACTCGGCGTGTCAATATTAACATTACAATCTCCTTATAAATCTAAATCCTTTAAAATTAATGTATCTCTTATTACCAATTAAGGCAATGCTCATTAAAGAATTTAGACACTGTTTATTACACATAAAATGCAAACTCTAGTGTTTACAAAGTAATTATAGATCTTGTGAGCATAATATTACAAGTTTTTTGTAAAATTTCTCATATATTACAGGGGCGATCAACTCAGTCGTTGACAGCGCGCTCAAGTGAAACTTGTGTCATTTGATACAAATTAGTTAACACAAATGTCATCTTATAGTCTGGGACCAGGACCCTGAGCACATAGTTATTTTCTTTAGACACCATTGTCGTAGCATATAATATCTCACTTAATGTATCGAAAAAAACTTTATACCAAGCTTGACTCGGCAGAAACACCGTTACTAGGGTTTGATTTGGCAATATATCTTCTATTGCGCCTGAGAGATTAACAAGCTTAAGCTTTGTTTTTATTTCCGGCAGAAGCATGTTTAGTAAGTGACAACTTTCACTGCTATATAAAATATTATTTGCAAATAAATCCTCATACGTATCTTGATTGTCTTTTTGGAATGACAGCTTAGTTAAGCCAGATGATTTTACAATAATTGGCTTATCAAAGGCCCTGCTTTGATTAATCAAGGTGCCAATGCCTGGCTCAAAAGTAGAGCAAACCCTGAGAGGTACTTGATATCTATTTGCATAATCAATGGCAGCATACTGAATCACTTCAGCACCGGCAAAAGCCATTTGCATCATGTTTTCATAACCAATTTGTTCAAAAACATCATCATTAGGAACAACATTGGGGTCTATGGCATGAACCCCTTTAACATCTGTATAAATCCAACAATTTTCAGCATCCAGCGCATGAGCCAATGCAACGGCAGTGAGATCTGAACCGCCTCTACCAAGTGTTGTCACATGTTGACCACAATACCCTTGAAAGCCTGTCACCACAGGAACAATGCCTTGCTCAATCAACTGTTTTATATGATCTACTTGAATCTCTTGGATACTTGCATCTTGATGCAAATCAGTTGTTTGAATACCAGCTTGCTTACCTGTCATTGACATCGCTTTTAAACCGAGGGATTCCAGTGCTAGAGCCATAAGGCTTGCACTCACAATTTCACCAGTAGCCATGATTTGATCAAATTCCCGATTTGGCACCAATGGATTATGTGATTTTTTTGCAAGTTCAAGCAATCGATTAGTTTCACCTTGCATAGCAGAAACAACAATCACTACTTCGGCACTTTGTGCATGCGCCA
>JAQWRO010000035.1 GCA_029243665.1 Gammaproteobacteria bacterium | reverse complement strand
AAATCTGGATAAAAATAATTTTTTCTTGCAAAAATTGATTTTTTATTAAGTTTTGCATTCAAGCCTTTATTAAGCATAATTGCTAACACAACTGCTTCTTTATTCAATACTGGGAGCACCCCAGGAAGACCCATATCAATTATAGACATGTTTGAATTAGGTGGGTCACCAAACTTTGCAGGGGACGATGAAAAGAGTTTAGTTTTAGTCTTTAATTGTACATGAACTTCAAGACCGATAGTTACGATAGGTTGGCTCATAAATTAGACCTTATTTCATTTTAGGTTGTTGAAGATGGAAATCAGTATGCTGTTGAAAATGGTGCACTGCACTTAAAAGCTCTGGATCTGAATATTTGCGACCAATCAGTTGGATGCCAATAGGTAGATCACCATCAAATCCACCTTGAAAAGACACAGCAGGTAAACCAACTAAGTTAGCAGGTATCGTTAATGCATCAGTCTCATATAATTTGACTGGGTCAGAAAAGTGATTAAATGTTAAAGGTTTGGAAGATGTTGTTGGTGTTATTATAAAATCAATGTCTTCGAATAAATTAGAAAATTCATGGGCAAATAATGTCTTTACATTAAGCGCTTTCTCATAATATTGTCCCTGAAAACCTTTAGACAATACAAAATTTCCGACTAAAATACGTCGTTTTACTTCATTGCCAAAACCTTGCGAACGTGTTTTTTTATACATTTCATCGAGAGTATTTGATTCCGCACGATGTCCATAAAGGGATCCATTATAACGTGACAAGTTTGAAGCAGCCTCGGCAGGTGCAATCACATAATATGCAGGAACAGCATATTTAAGTGTATTAAGATTAATTGATTTAATTTCATGTCCAAGTTGCTTAAACGTATTAATTGTATTTTCAAAAGATTTCATTACGGATGAATCAAATTTGATATCGTCAAGCTGTCTAGGAATACCAATAGTAAGTTTTTTTGGGCTCATTTGATTAATTGTTTTAACAAAAGAAATTTTTTTGTGTTTGCTACTTGTAGAGTCTTTTGGATCATATCCAGAAATAACATCCATAAGATGAGCACAGTCAAAAGCTGATCTTGCCATAGGTCCAACTTGATCCAAGCTAGATGCAAATGCAATTAAGCCAAATCTTGATACCAAACCGTAGGTGGGCTTTAAGCCTGTTAAATTACAAAATGATGCAGGTTGTCTCACAGAGCCACCTGTATCTGAACCAGTTGCAAGTGGTGCAAAATTTGCAGCAACAGCAGCACCAGATCCACCGGAGCTTCCACCTGGGACATGTTTGAAACAATATGGATTTAGGACGCGTCCAAAATAACTCGTTTCATTCGTTGAGCCCATAGCAAATTCATCACAGCTAGCTTTGCCAATAGAAATCATCCCGGCATTAATTGTTTGCTGAACAACATGTGCATTATAAGGTGGCACAAAGTCTTTTAAAATTCTCGACCCTGCAGTTGTCATAAAATCTTTAGTACATAAATTATCTTTGTGTACAATTGGGATCCCAGTTAATGAAGTAGATTCATTATTAGCAATTATTTTGTCTGCTTGATCTGCTTGCGCAAGAACTTTATCTGCATCGAATGAAATTAAAGCATTTATTGATTGATTATATTTATTAATTTGATCAATGTATATTTGAGTCAATTCTCTTGATGAGATATCTTTCTTTTTTAGAAGTTTAATTTGTTCAGGTAATGTATAAAAGCTCATTCTGTTTCTATCACTTTAGGAACTTCAAACATCTGAGTGTTTGAATTAAATTGTTTTGTGTTGCTGAGGTATGATATTAATTCTTCGTAATTTACTACATCGTCTCTGAAATGAGAAGGTAAGTTATTGTTTGATGAATCATTAAGATCAGTTTCATCCAAGATTTTGAAAAGATGAACAATGGATTCTAATTTATGTAAGAAATCAGAGGAACTATTGGCTTCATTTTCTGAATCAAGTTCGAGTTGTGACGATTCACAAAGCTGTTTTAAAAGGTCGTTATCTATAATCATGGTTAAATTCAATACTCTTACATTTAACTTATAAATAATCATTGTGTCAACAAGTCATTTAAGATAAAGTTGTTTGAGTAGTACTAATGCTTTAATATTATTTCGGAGTAGCAAATATATGCTAAACAATTTCAGTAAATTATTTTCTTTCAAAGACAACTTAAATAAATATTTTCGCAAATTTTCAGGTGGTTCAGGAATTGCAATGGATCTTGGAACCGCAAACACTCTAATTTTTGATCCCGAACAAAATAAAGTTGTTCTTAACGAACCTTCAGTTGTTGCAATCATTGATTCACAAGGACAAAAAATAGTTAAGGCTGTAGGATTAGAAGCAAAGAAAATGCTAGGTCGGACCCCTGGTAATATTTCAGCAATCCGTCCAATGAAAGATGGTGTGATTGCTGATTTCAATGTCACTGAAAAAATGCTTCAAAGCTTCATTGGCAGTATTATGCCTTCAACATTTTTTAGAGCCTCACCTAAGGTAATAGTTTGTGTTCCTTGTGGTTCAACACAAGTTGAGCGAAGAGCTATAAGAGAATCAGTAATTGGTGCTGGTGCAAGAGATGTTTTTCTGGTAACTGAACCCATGGCAGCTGCAGTTGGCGCTTCTTTACCAGTTGATTCACCAGGTGGATCTATGGTTATTGATATTGGCGGCGGTACTACTGAGATAGCCATTATTTCTTTAAACGGAATTGTTTATGCTCAATCAGTCAGAATTGGCGGTGATCGTTTAGATGAAAGTATTATTACTTATGTTCGTAGAAAGTTTGGAACTCTGATTGGTGAATCTACAGCAGAAAAACTTAAAACACAAATTGGCACAGCCTATCCAGGCACTGTCGAAAAGTCTCTTGATATTTGTGGTAGACATATTGCAGAAGGTGTTCCTAAAAACATTAGGATTACCAATACCGAAATTGCTGAAGCTATGCAGGAGCCAATATATGGTGTATTAGATGCAATTCGTGTTGCTCTAGAAGAAGCTCCACCAGAATTATCTTCAGATATTGCTGAGAGAGGCATGATGTTAACCGGTGGTGGTGCATTACTTGATGGCCTTGATAAACTAATTTCAGAACATACTGGTTTACCAGTATTTATTGCAGATGACCCGTTAACTTGTGTTGCTCGTGGTGGTGGTAAAATTCTTCAACTTATAGAAGAATTTGGATCTGAAGAAATGACAGTAGAGGATTAATTTGTATTCAACGACGTATAGAAAGTTCCTATATGTTTTACTAATAAGTATGCTTTTAACACAAATTTTTTTGTTAAAAGCATACTATATCAATATATCTTCATTGATGCACTGGACATTTGTTGAGAAAGTAATGGTTGCTTCAGATTATTTAAAATTAAACATTAAATCAGTAAGTAATAACAAAAAAATATTTTCTGACTTAGAAGCAAAAGAAAAAATTATTAATGAGCTAAAATCAAAACTTTTAATTAGCGAAGCTAATAATTTAACAAAAGAACAATTAAACACCATTAACCTAAATAAAATTGAAAAAGATCACTGGATATTGGCAAAGTCAAGATACTGTACCAATGATAGTTTATATGCACAAGTTGATGAAAAAACCTTTTTAAAGAAAGGCTCTATAGTTATTCACTCACGTGGTGTTATTGGTTTGGTGGCAAATGATTGTAATGATAATTATTGCTTAGTAAAGTTTATCAATCATAAAGATACATCAATTGCACTGAATAATAAAAATGATCAAGTATCAGGCTTAATGACTGTTAATAAAAATAGTAATTTAACACTTAATTATGTAAATCAAAAAAATAATCTGATACAAAACGAGACACTCTATACGGCTGGATTTCTATCTGAACAACCAGCTGGATTTCCTGTGGCTTTTGTAAGTGAAAAGTTTATTGATTTAAAAGGTCAATTTCATTATTACTTAACAGCTGTTGAAGGCTTGAATTGTCCAGTATGGACAATGATTTGGAAATCATAATGTTAAATATTTTATTGTTTAATTTAATTTGTTTATTCTTTTTACGTAATCAAAAAATTATTCTTTTGCTTTTGTTTTCATTTTTACTTGATATTTATTTTTTTAATTTTATAGGGTTTAACGCTTTTCTTATCTTATTGTTAACCGATTTCTTTAAATTAAAAACTAAATTTATTTATTGTTTTTTTGTAACATTATTATTTAATACTATTATTTATTATTCTTTAGACTTACATACCATCCTATTATATGGGTACTCTAGTAATGATTTTACTACGCTATTAACACTTTACTTATTTATATGTTCAATTATATTTACAAACATTTTTCAAAAAAATATATAATATTTTTTGTAATTTTTTTACTTTCTTCATGCGCTTCTGAAAAAGTAAATAAAAATGATGATTTATGTAAGGTTTACAATAAAAATTATCATTGGTATAGATCCGCATACCATTCTCAAAAGAAACATAATATTGATGCGACAATCATTATGTCTGTTATGGCTCAAGAATCAAATTTCACTCATAATGCAAGGCCAGGAAAAAAATATGTTCTAAACTTTATACCTTGGGGACATGAAACTAGCGCAAAAGGTTATGGACAAGTGATTGATGGAGCATGGGAAGATTACAGAAAACAAAGTACTAAATGGCTTCAATCTCGGCAAAATTTTGATGATGTTACAGACTATATAGGATGGTACCTAAATAAAGCATCTTATAAGTTGCACATTAATCGAAAGGATAGTTATCATTTATATTTAGCTTATCATCAAGGTATGACTGGTTATAAGCGTCACGATGAAAAAAATGATCAAAAATTAAATTTGATAGCGAAAAAAGTTCAAAGAAATAGTAATCGCTATCAAAAAGAGTTTAAACAATGTCAAAATGCTTTATGGTTAAAACACTGGATATATGTTTGGGATTATTGACAGTTTTTAATGATATCTACAATCGCATTATTGGCTTCGTTTCTAACACATAATTGTCTTGTTACTAATGAAACTTCGCGACTAAATTTATCTTCATTTGTATGAATTGGCTTAATAATAATACCACTTGGTAAATCATTACATACCATTTTAGGAATAATTGTAAGGCCATGTCCTTGTGCAACCAAATGCTTTAATGTTGCAAGACTACTTGCTTTGAATTCTTTAGACAATGGTTTGTTTGTTAATATATCTTGTGTTTGTGCACGCATACAGTGATGATCATCTAGCGCTAACATTGTTTCTGAAGCAAGATCTTCAATTTTGATAAAATCTTTAGAAGCTAATGTATGATTTTCTTGCATTGCAACAAAAAACTCTTCGTTGAATAAGACTTTTTTAGATAAGTGATTTTTGTTTCCAAAAGGTGTTGATAGTAAAACCGCATCAAGTTGACCATTCTTTAACATATCTAATAATGATTCAACACGATCCTCGACAACATAAACTTTAAGGTCTTTAAGTTGGGTTTTCGTTTTTTGTAATAAGTGGGGTATCAAATAAGGTCCAATAGAGGGGATAATACCAAGATTATATTTTCCTGATAAAGGGTTGATTGAATTTTTTGCAATAACTTTGAGTTGCTTTGCCTCAAGTAAAACTTGTTTTGCTTGATTGACTAATTTAGCACCTAAAGGTGTAAGCATTACATTTTTATTATCTCTTTCAAATATAATAACACCCAGATGATTTTCTAATTTTTTTAATTGAGTGCTTAATGTTGGCTGTGTAACACAACATTGATTAGCAGCTTTACTAAAATGTCTTGTTTCTGCAACTTTTACTAAATACTCTAACGTGCGTAAATTCATTTTATTTCCTCTATTGTTTTGATTATGATATTGATTCTATTATAAAGTTATTAAATTATCAATATATTATTAATATTAAAACACACTTTTATTAATAAAATATTAAGTTGAAAAGAATTGCATAAATTTGTTATATTTAAATGGTGCGCCCGTAGCTCAGCTGGATAGAGTACCTGGCTACGAACCAGGCGGTCGGAGGTTCGAATCCTTCCGGGCGCGCAAATTTTTATTTAGAGTCTAGATATTTTTCAACATCAAGTGCTGCCATGCAGCCTGTCCCAGCTGATGTAATTGCCTGTCTATAGATAGGATCTGCAACATCACCTGCTGCAAATACACCAGGTAAAGTCGTTTGAGTAGCATATGGGCTATTATGTTTAGTTGTTATGTAACCATTTTTTAATTCTATAAATGGTGCAAACATATCGGTATTTGGCTTATGACCGATGGCAATAAAAACACCCTCAAGTTCAATATTGGCTATTTTATTATCAGTAACATTCTTTATTGATAATGATTGCACACCGCTATCATTACCATGAACTTCTTCTAATATATGATTCCACATAATTTCGATATTACCTTCTTTTTCCAATTTAAATAGCCTTTCTTGTAGTATTTTTTCAGCTCGAAGTGTATCTCTTCTGTGTATTAAAATAACCTTTTTTGCAATCTTAGAAAGATATAAAGCTTCTTCAACTGCTGTATTTCCACCACCAACTACAGCAACAACACGATCTTTATAGAAAAATCCGTCGCATGTAGCACAAGCAGAAACTCCTCGACCTAAAAATTCTTTTTCAGAAGGTAATCCTAAATATTGAGCACTAGAACCAGTTGCAATAATTAATGCATCACAAGTATATTCATCAGAACCTGTTAATGAAAATTTTTGTTGTTTTAATTCAACTTTAGAAATTTGATCAAGTTTAATATCAACATTAAACTTCTCTGCATGTTCATGCATTCTGTTCATTAATTCTGGACCTTGTAGGTCATTGGCATCACCAGGCCAATTTTCAACATCAGTTGTTGTTGTTAATTGACCACCTTTCTCGATTCCAGTAATCAGTAAAACATCTAAATTTGCTCTAGCAGCATATATACTCGCAGTATAGCCAGCAGGGCCTGATCCTAAAATTATTAATTGTTTATGCATAAATACTCCATTATTGTTAACATTAAGTTACAAAAGTTATTACATTCATGCTAGTATAAATAAGTAGAATTTTAAAGTTATAAATAAGCTATGTTTGTAAAACCGTAATTATGTTTTTTATTTCAACACAAAATCATCATGAAATTAAAAGAATTTGTTCTTTTAGCTTAGCATTTATTATTTTATTATCCTTAATTAGCTATCAATTAAATGATTTAAAGCATCTAGCTATGAATGACCTTAGTAAAAACTGGATTGGCGCATTCGGTCATTATATTGCTATTTATTGTTTTTATATTTTTGGTGTCGCGTCATATTTGATACCATTAAATATCTTTTTAAAAAATATTATTTCACTACCACAATCAAACTTCTTTTTAAAAACCATACTGAACATATTGCTTTTAACATCAACATCTGCACTATTAACAATATGTTTTGGTGATAAAAATTTATTTCAAAGTATTTTAATAGGTGGCCATGTAGGTCTTGATATTGTCTGGTATTTAGTTGATGTTTTTGGAGTTATTGGATGCTCAATATTGGTTTTATGTATTCAAACATCATTAATCATATTATTCTTTGATAAATCTGTTCTTACATTTCTACAATCAGCAGTTCAATATGTTTATGGTTTTTTTCTTAAGGTGATAAGTGTATGTCAATCTATCATTCATTACATTTGCTCAAAATTCACTTACAAAAAAAGCACTTTAAAAAATGTTAAAATTACAAAAAAAACTAAGAAAATTGTTAAACAATCAAGAGAAAAAACTTTTGATAACTCTATCCCTGAAAAAACTTCATTGCTAGAAGATATTAAACCTCAAGATATAGTTCAACATCATTCATCACAATTAAATAATCAATCAAGAGAAATTGAAAGACATTTATCTGATTTTGGAATTAGATGTACTGTGGTAGCTATCAGACCTGGTCCAATTGTTACACGATTTGAATTAGCACTAGAAGCTGGCACCAAAGCGTCAAGAATTACAACGATTTCTAGAGACCTCGCTAGATCATTATCAGTAAGTAGCGTTAGGGTTGTTGAAGTTATACCTGGTAAATCAGTCGTTGGTATAGAATTGCCTAATCCTAAGCGTGAAATGGTTAGGCTTAAAGAAATCTTAGACTCACAAGCCTACCAACAAGCAAAATCAATTTTATCTGTTGGTTTAGGTAAAGATATTGCTGGTCACTCTGTTATTGTTGATTTATCTAAAATGCCACACTTACTTGTTGCAGGCACTACAGGTTCAGGTAAATCTGTTGGATTAAATACCATGATATTAAGCCTTATATGCAAAGCTAAACCTGAAGAATTACGCATGATCATGATTGATCCTAAAATGCTTGAACTTGCTGTTTATGATGATATTCCTCATTTATTGACACCCGTTGTCACAAATATGAATGAAGCTGGAAGCGCTTTACGTTGGTGTGTTATGGAAATGGAGCGTCGTTATCAGCTTATGGCAAAATCTGTCGTTAGAAACATTTCAAATTATAATGCAAAAGTAACTGCACAAAAACAACAAATGAATTTGTTAGATGAAAATGCTGAGAAACCTTTACCATATATTGTTGTGGTTGCTGATGAATTTGCTGATTTAATGATGGTTGTTGGGAAAAAAGTAGAGCAATTGATTGCTAGAATAGCTCAAAAAGCTAGAGCAGCAGGAATTCATTTGATACTTGCTACACAAAGACCCAGTGTTGATGTAATTACAGGTTTAATCAAGGCAAATATTCCTACTCGAATATCATTCCAAGTATCATCAAAAATTGATTCAAGAACAATCCTTGATCAAGGTGGTGCAGAACAGTTACTAGGTAATGGTGATATGCTTTATTTACCTCCAGGGACATCTATACCAGTTCGAGTACATGGTGCATTCGTTGATGATGATGAAGTTCATAGAGTCGTATCACATCTAAAAAAATCACAAAAAGTAGAATATATTGATGGTATAACCTCTGTTGAAAGTGATGAAGAGGGTGGGGACACTGGACAAGGTGGTGGTGAAAAAGATCCTTTATATGATCAAGCCGTTGCAATTGTTCTAGAGAGTAAGAAAACTTCAATATCATATCTGCAAAGACGTCTAAGGGTTGGTTACAACAGAGCTGCATTACTTATTGAAAGCATGGAACATGCTGGCATTTTAAGTAAGGCAGATGGTAATAGTGCAAGAGAAATTTTAGTTAAACAAAACTAGTATGAGATATATATCAATCCTATTTATATTTATTTTCCATCTTAATATTTATGCGGATATAAATTCTAAAAATAATGATTGGGATTTTTTAACTAAACTCCATAAAGAAGATTTTACAAACAAATTTGAAATTAAATACCTTGATGATATGAAAAATGAATTCGATTATCAATCTGGAATAGCTTTCTGGTTTAAAAATGGGATAAGTAAAACCGTTATAACAAAACCATTACAGCATTCAATATGGTATAAAGATGGCATTATTACAGACTACACGCCAGACATTAATCAGGTCTCTATAAATGATGCCGATCATAAGTCTAACTTGATATTTGATTTATTAATTTTACCAAATGAAATTCTAATTAATACCTATGATATAAAAAAATTAGACAAAAGAATTAAATTGATACCAAAGGAAAAGTCTTTAATTAAATCAATCGATGTTTATATCGACAGCAACCATAAACCATATAGATTTGTAATGATTGATAAACTAAATTATCAAACAATGTTAACAATATATTCACCATCAAAAATAAATAAAAATAACATGGTGGCAATGGAATATCCAAAGACAACAGAGGTTATAAATCATGTTAGACATCCAGCTATTTAGACACAATATTGAAGAGACTGCAGCCTTACTTCTTAAAAAAGGTTATCAACTTGATATCGATAAGTTTAATCAGATTGAGCAAACTAGAAAATCTTTACAGAATGAACAACAGGCACTACAAGCAAGTCGAAATAAATTATCGAAAGAAGTTGGTGATTTAAAGCGTAATAAGCAAGACGCTAATTCACACTTAGAAGAATTAAATATTATTTCAGAAAACCTAAAAAATGTAACTGATCAATTTAATTCTATCTATGAAGAACAGAAACAACTTTTATCTGAAATGCCAAATATTGCTTCAAAAGATGTTCCAAATGGCAAAGATGAACATGATAACATAGAAGTAAAAAAACATGGTGAAATCAATCCACTAAATAAAGAATCACTTGATCATGTTAAAATTGGAGAATCACTGGGTTTATACTTGTCAGAAGAAGCAACAAAAATAGCACAATCTCGCTTCATTGTTCTAAAGGATAAACTGGCACGTATTCATAGGGGGCTCGCTCAAATGATGCTTGATATTCATGTTAATGAACATGGATATACAGAATATTATGTTCCTCAATTAGTCAACCTTAAGGCGATGTATGGAACAGGACAATTACCAAAATTTTCTGATGATCAATTTATTTTAAATGATGATAATTTAGCTTTAATTCCAACGGCAGAAGTACCATTAACTAACTTAGTTTCAGACAAAATATTAAAAGCAGATGAATTACCATTAAAAATGGTTTCTCATTCGGCTTGTTTTAGACGAGAAGCTGGCTCGTATGGTAGAGATACACGTGGCATGATTAGACAACATCAATTTGATAAGGTTGAAATGGTTCAAATAGTTGACCCTTTAAATGGGCTTGATGCTCTTAATGAGATGGTTTCTCATGCGGAAAATATTTTAAAAGCCTTAGACTTACCTTATCGTGTTGTTGAACTTTGTACAGGTGATTTAGGTTTTAGTGCATTTAAAACATATGATCTAGAAGTATGGCTACCCAGTCAGAAGACTTATCGTGAAATATCTTCCTGTAGTTTATGTACTGATTTTCAAGCTAGAAGGATTAAGGCCCGATATAAAAATAAAGCAGGTGATACTAATTTAGTCTATACACTGAATGGATCTGGTGTTGCAGTTGGTAGAGCAATGATTGCCTTATTAGAAAACCATTACGACGGGAAACATATCCATATACCCAGTGCTCTTAGACCTTACGTTGGAGGTAAAGATGTTATTTAATAAAAAACATCAAGTAATCACTGCGCTTGTGACACCTTTTTTAGAAAACAATGAAGTTGATCTTGACTCATTAATGCATTTAATTGATTTTCAAATAAATGAGGGTGTAGATGGTCTTGTTTTACTGGGCACAACTGCTGAATCAGCCACTTTAAATTCTGATGAAAAAGAATTAATTATTCGTCAAGCTCAAAAAAAGATTAACAATAGAGTTCCAGTGATGCTTGGAGTTGGATCTAACTGCACACAAAGCACAATTAATAACCATATAAAATCAAAATCTTTAGGTGTTGATGCATCCTTAATTGTTACACCGTATTATAATAATCCTTCTAGTGAAAATATCTATCATCATTATAAGCTAATCAACGATGCTATAGACTTTCCATTTATCTTATATCACGTTCCATCAAGAACAAATTCAAAATTAACAATATCTGATGCTAGAAAAATTATAGAGCTTAAAAATTGTATTGGTATAAAAGATGCTACTGGCTCAACCGATTGGACTTCATTAATCGGGATACAAAATAAATTGATGTACTCTGGTGATGACTCTTCAGCTTCAAATTATTGTTCATTAGGTGGTGATGGTGTGATTTCCGTACTTTCAAATTTTTCACCGTCTATTATGAAAAACCTATTACAAAAAAATGATCTAAAGTACAGGCAACTTTGTGATGCGCTTGGATGCGATACCAACCCAATTCCAATAAAAAACTTGCTAAAAAAATATAACATTATAGAAACTGATCATGTTAGAATGCCATTAAGAACACTGAGTAATGATAAACAAAAATCACTACAAGAAATTACAACTTCAATCCTCGAAGATTAGATGATTTTTAAATGTATTTTATTTTTAATACGATTGATTGGCGTTACTTTTTGAAAGTTATCATTTGATTTTGTAATTAATGTAACATGAATATCTTTTTCATTAAGATTAATTAAAACATCAAATTTTCTTAAATCTAAATCAAATTCTTTTTTTATTTGATTAAGTATTTTTCTTCTATAATCCATTGGTATTCCTTCAGATAAGTCTAATTGACGTTGATCAACTATATTTATTGTTATATCTTTTATAAGTGAGTTATTTTTTATTAACTGTGAACTAATCTGATTTTTAATTAAAATTGATTCACTTAGAGTGATATTTGATTTAATTTCAATCGATGCATCAATTAATATTTTTTTAGCCATCAACCGTGTTTTTAAATAATTAATTCCTACGACTTCTGGATGAGATAGAATAATGGACAAAATCTTTTTTTGTGACTCAGGGTCTATGGCAGAATCAATTAATTCATTTGTTCCCTCAATAATCATCATTAAACCTAATTTAATGATCATACAGCTAACAATAATGGCCGCTACCGAGTCTAGCCAGGTAATGCTACAATAAGAGCCAAATGCACCAATTAACACGACAAAGCTCGAAAGAGAATCACTTCTGTGGTGATAAGCATTTGACATAATAAGAGCAGAATTAATTTGTTTCCCAACATATGCTGTATAATGATATAGAAGTTCATTTACTATAATTGATATAAAAGCAACTAATAAAACATATATAGAAACATCTTTGTCTGGGGCATGGATATGCTTTATACCTTCATATGCAAATAAAATACCAATTATGATAATGAGTAATGACATAAATAACATTGCCATTGT
>JAQWRO010000101.1 GCA_029243665.1 Gammaproteobacteria bacterium | reverse complement strand
ACTTTGCGCAAAGGTATTAAACCATTCTGTTTGGTCGACTGACGGGCTGATCAAAAATCTTTGTATGGTTGCTGCATAATGTTTCCCTAGAGTATGTTCAAGTTCTGGATATGCAAGGAGAAGACTTTTTTCTACAAAATTTTGTATTTCATTAGTGCCTGCTAGCAATCTTGGTAAATATGGAATACTAATTCTTATAACAGCCCTAATGAAATCGGTTAAATTGGATGGAGGGTTGTCAAGGCTATGCAGTTCTATCATTTGATCTACAATGTTAGCGATGCTTTTATTAAAGATGCTATCTCTTGGTAGTCGGTTAGATATATTTTGCGTAATTTCTCTTAATTGTGCATGTACTCCTGGTCCAGCATTCCCTTTATCAAGTTCATCCCATAAGTGAAAACATTGCATTATCCCGTCACTGATCAAAGGATGCATTGGAAAAAGAAAAGTTGCCAATTTTCTAATATAAGAGTTTCTAAACAAGTGGTTTTGTAAGATAGATTCATCTTGTTGGAACAATGTTGCAAAAAATAGCACTGAAGATATGATTAAAGTATTTCTCAAGTGTTCAGTAGAAAGGTAAGCCAATGGTTCTGGTGGTTCTATTTCATAAATTTGTTCAATTTGATTATGCACTAAGTCTGAATCAGATTGATGGTTTAGGTTTGGTCTGTTCTTTAAGAAGCGAAAAAGGCTTATGCTGACTGCCACTGCCGTAAGTATTACGGCTAAAATAGGAAATACATGGATACCAGCAAAAATAAGTGGGAAGGCAACTAAAGCAGTGATCAGGGTGCCAATGATTAAACCATATAAAATTTTGGTTACTAAGTTTTCGTAAAAGATTACGATTGAGCCGATGTTATTTAATAGACTATCAAGCTCATAGTCACGATCATGCTCTGATATGTCACGTTGTCTAGCAAGTCGTTGTAGTTCTCGTTCACTTCGTTTCAGTGGTTTTTTATTGAGTGGATTCGGTGCTAATAATACATATATGCTTGCCAAAAGAGGAATAGCAATTAAACTTAATACGATTGTTAAGCTAACAATAGGGTTTGTCATTGCAAGAATCAGGCAGGTGCTAATACATGCCACTAAAATTAGATAGATTGTGGCATAATAAATCACTTGATTGATTAGATGTTTGATGGTCTGATCATGGTTCTCTAAGTAAGCATCAACCAACTTCATTGAGATATTTACATCATCACTTGTTCTTTTAAGGAGTACTTCAAGATTAAGTGGTTGATGGTCTTGTATGATTTTTTCAGAGATGAAATCCGTGATGCCAATGGTTAAGTCGAGCCCATTACTTGAGCCAATATATTGTTCTTCTGTTAAATTCGGTGTTTCTTCTGGCATGTACACATCTGTGCTTTGTATCAGTCCTCTCAAAATAGCAGCCATGTTAATGGCTTCTTCATTATGATAAGCACTGGGTAAGTTGTTTGCGTCAAGGCATAACGTTTGTAGCCATTTAAAAGATAAATTTAGTAACCTGTAAGTATCTACCTCTTCTTGCCCAGCAGAATTTTTCTGGATTTCAGAAAGTAAATTTTGTAAATGTAACCAATGCCATTTTTTAAATGCGATTGACTCGGTTTGCGATACTTGTGCGATTTGAAATGTTGTTTGGTAAGCAATTTGTCTATTTAACAACATCATACTACTCAAAAAGATCGTCTTGTTTATGAAATGGCAATCTGTATACATGGTGATAGCACTTGCGGTAGGGTCGATTTGTTGTATTTGCGTTTTGTTGATAAGAATATCAATATTTTGAATTAACATTTGGCTCAATGTTGGTGCGTTATTGCGAAATGGAAAAATAATATTTAAAGTTGTGGTAGCAATGGGGATTGTGGCCATAATTGTGCTACTGGCAATTCGAGTTGTTAATTGTGCACCGGATCTTATAGCATTTTCAACTAACTCCATTTGTAAATATTCTGCGTACCTTAGTGTGTTAGACATGAAGTTAATAGGGGCTTGCAAATATGGTATGCTCGAATCCCTATTGGATTGCGTGTCTTCAACTAGGTCTGTAGTTGTGGTTGGAAAAGTTAATAAATTAATGGCTGGATTCGAGTAATTGTTATGTGCTTGGTATACTTCATGATCAATATGGTTGATGTCAAATATCGCATTGCCTTCAGGCTCATAAAGCCAAGGCCTTCTTTGGGGTAAAATATGTTGTTCAAAAAAGAAATAGCCATACAGCATCAAAAATAAAGGCATTTCTGGGCGTTCTGTTAAAGCACCCATTAAGGCAGTTATAACTTCTCTGAATAAGTTATGGTGAAAATTTGAATAGTTTTTGTGCATATGTTTTTTTTTATTCTTTATAGGTATATTATAAATGTTATCTTACGTAAGTATTAAAGGATAATAGGTTTTTTTAATCATTAATGGGTGGATTTATGGATAAAATAATTGTTGGGGTTGATGAAGCCGGTAGAGGCCCTTTGGCAGGTCCTGTTGTTGCTGCTGCAGTGATTTTATCAGTAAAGGATGATATTCCGTACATGGATTCAAAAAAATGTAGTGAAACTGATCGTCGTTGGATGGCTGCAAATATTATTAAACACTCAGTTTGTTGGTCGATTGGTATTGTTACGCCCAACGAAATTGATCAAGTAAATATCTTGCAAGCAACCATGATGGCAATGCATAGGGCTGTTGATGGCATCAAAGTTCCTTTTGATTGCGTGTTGGTTGATGGGAACCGTCTGCCTGATTGGCCGTATTCAGCCAAAAGTGAAGTGAAGGGTGATCAGCGCTTTAGATGTATTGCAGCTGCATCTATCATAGCTAAGGTGTTTAGAGATCAAATTATGGTTGCTATTGATGAAAAATATCCTCAATACGCGTTTGCTGGCCATAAAGGCTATCCAACTGTAAAGCATGTTCAAGCTTTGGAAAGCTATGGTGTTACTGAAGAACATAGGCTCACATTTAAGCCAGTTGCAAAAGTTTTAAAAAAAATCACTTTTCAACTAGATCTTGAGTAATAGTTTTCGTTATAATGATTTTGATTGGAGTTACATTATGAAAAAATTAATTGTTTTAATTATTAGTTTTATCAACTTTGCCTACGCAGGTTTTTATTTTAGTGGTGGGTTAGGTATGACTCATAACAATGATGAGCTTTTTACCAGTAGCACTGCACACTTAAATGGTGGTGAAGCTCAGTATACAGGTAACATTAATATGGGTTACCAGCCTGTAAGCAATACAGCAAAAGGCGGCAGCTATTTTATGGATGCTGGGATTAACTTTGCAACTGGTGATAATGTCATCAAGAGTTCAAATGATTCAGAAGTCAAAACAGATTTGGAAGTGCTTCTAAGATTTGGCTCAATGTTTCAAGCAAGTCAAAGAACATTTCCATATGTATTCATAGCAGGGGTATACGATATAGGTGTTAGTATGGACGGTGGTGCATTGAGTACAACAACCTCGAAAGACATTATGGGTTATGGCGCTGGTGTAGGTATTAGAGCATTTGCTGGTCAGAACGGTTTTTATGACTTCAGTTATCTTTACCATACATCTGATGAAGAATCATTGGGTACTTATAGCGATGGTTCAAGTGCAAAATTCACAATGGCAAGAGGTGTCTTCACTGCAGCCATTGGCTATATGTTCTAATCTTTCGTGTCCAGGTTTTGTCATTTAAGAGTCTATAGTGAATATAGCCTCAAAATAAGCATTAATCACATTGATGACATCATTCAAGCAACCAGAGCTGATGAAGGGCTCTCATCCATTGCTTTATGTGATTTAGATCATGTTTATGCTGCGGTGAAATTTTATAAAAAAGCCATAGCTAATAAAATACGACCAATCATTGGCTCTGATATCGCGATACAGCATGCTGATGGCACTCAAGGTCGTGTCATCGTTTTGTGTAAAAGCTGGCATGGTTTTCAGGATTTGTCTGCAATCCTCACAAGGGCAGAGCTCACAGAAAGTAAATTGATTCAATTTGATTGGTTGACGAAAGAAAATACAAAAAACTTTATTGTGCTTTCAGGTGGTTGGCAAGCAGATTGGCTAAGTGAGTCACTTTCTGGTGATCAAAAGAAGGCTATCGTTAATCAATGGAAATCCTTACTGGATGACCGATATTATTTAGAAATTCATCGCATCGGTCTAGATAGTGATGAGGCAAACATTCAAAAAAGTATTGAGATGGCTGATGCATGTGCATTACCAATAGTGGCTACAAACCCAATATGTTTCATCAAACCTGAAGACCATGAGGCCCATCAAGCAAGAGAGAGTATTAATCAAGGCCATCTTTTATCAGAAGGACAGTCAACCATCCCGGAAGCGTGTTATTTTAAATCTTCTGATGAAATGTCTAAGTTGTTTGAAGATTTACCTGATGCCATTGAAAATACGTTTTACGTCAGTCAAAGATGTACTTGTGTGTTACCACTAGATAAAATTAATCTGCCTATTTTTGAAAAACAACCAGAGTCAAAAGTAGCGGATTTATTGGTAGAAAAATCTGAGGAAGGTTTAATCAGGCGTGTTGGAGAAATAGATGAAAACTATAGGAAACGTCTAGAGTTTGAGCTGAATATCATTCAGAAAATGGGCTTTTCTAGTTACTTCTTGATTGTAGCTGATTTTATTCAGTGGGCAAAAAATCATGCCATTCCTGTCGGACCTGGTCGTGGGTCAGGTGCGGGATCAATCATTGCATATGCATTGGGCATTACGGATCTAGATCCGATTGTGCATGGTTTGCTTTTCGAGCGTTTTTTGAATCCAGAAAGGGTATCGATGCCTGACTTTGATATCGATTTTTGTATGGACCAGAGGGACCAGGTAATTGAATATGTTGCTAAACACTATGGTAGAGATCATGTGGCTCAGATCATTACCTTCGGGACAATGGCAGCAAAAGCTGTAGTTAGAGATGTTGGTCGTGTCTTAGGTTTGCCTTATGGTATGGTGGATGGTATAGCAAAGCTTATTCCATTTGAGCTAGGAATTACGTTAGAGAAAGCTATTGAGCAAGAACCTCAGCTAAAATCAAGAATCAATGAGGAGCCGGACGTAGCAAATTTATTTAAACTTGCCAGAAAATTAGAAGGTGTTGTTAGAAATGTTGGTAAACATGCTGGAGGTGTTGTAATCGCGCCAAGAGCAATTGACCAATTTATGCCAATTTATCAAGATCCTGCCAATGAACAGCCGGTGACACAGTTCGATAAAGATGATGTGGAAGCAATGGGCTTAGTAAAGTTTGACTTCTTGGGGCTCAGAACATTAACCATCATTGATTGGACCATTCAAATTTTAAAGCAATCATCTGATACCTATAAAAATTTAAATATTAACGATATCCCACTCGATGATGAGCAAACTTTTAAGTACCTACAAACCACCGCGAGTACCGCTATTTTTCAGTTAGAATCAAGGGGCATGCAAGAACTTGTTTTTAAGTTGCAGCCGGATAGATTTGAGGACTTGGTTGCGCTTGTTGCGTTATACCGACCGGGCCCACTTCAATCTGGAATGGTGGATGATTTTGTGGACAGGAAGCATGGTCGAAGTCAGATTGAGTATTTGCATAATGCTTTAGCACCGATCCTTGATGACACTTATGGTGTTATTTTGTATCAAGAGCAAGTCATGAAAATCGCTCAAGATTTAGCTGGTTACACACTGGGTGGTGCAGACTTGCTCAGGCGTGCAATGGGAAAGAAAAAACTAGAAGAAATGGCCAAGCAGAGAGAAATATTTGTTTCAGGTTCAAAAGAAAAAGATATTCCTGAAAAAGTTTCTGCAGCATTATTCGATTTGATCGAAAAATTTGCAGGTTATGGTTTTAATAAATCTCATTCAGCAGCATATGCATTATTAACATATCAAACGGCTTGGTTGAAAACGCATCACCCCGCAGCATTTATGTCTGCTGTGTTGTCTTCAGATCTCGATAATACTGACAAGATTATGATGCTGTTACAAGATTGTAAGAAAAATCAACTTGAGGTGTTGCCACCGTGTGTTCAAAAAAGTAGTGCTAAATTTGCAGTTAAAGACGGAAAGACTATTTTTTATGGTTTGGCAGCTGTAAAAGGTGTCGGTATTGCTGTTGCAGAAAAAATAGAAGTTGAGCAGGCTAAAGGTGAATTTAAAGACTTAAGTGATTTTTGTTATCGGTTACATAAAAAACTAAGTCGAAAAGTACTAGAGGCGCTAGTAAGCTCGGGTGCCTTTGATATTTTTGGGTACGAAAGAAGTGTGGTTTTTCTATCCATTGAAAAAGCACTTAGCCTAGCAGACTTAAAAATACAAAATGAATCCCAGGGCCAACAAGATTTATTCAGCACTCAAGCATCTTATGAGGAGGTGTTTGAATATGTGGATGCCCCTGCATGGTTGAGTTCAGAAAAATTACAGAATGAAAAAGAAAGCCTAGGGTTTTATTTGTCCGGTCATCCGATTGATCAGTATCGGTTAGAGTTAAAGTCGTTCACAATTGAGGCGCTTTCTAGACCAGGTTCAAGCAATAAAATTGTCACGGTGGCAGGATATATGTCAGGTATTAGGGTTTTGACAGGGAAGCGTGGTGGTCGATTTGCTTTTATGCAGTTAGAAGGGCTTGATGGTCAATGCGATTGTGCTTTTTTTAATGATACTTATGATCAATTTGCACCTGCGTTAAGTAAAGACCATGTCCTAATTGTTAAAGGTAAGGTGACCATTGATAACTACACCAATCAGCCAAGAATTGAAGTGGCTCAGGTAATGGATCTAGCCAAGTTTAGGACTGAGCATAAAGTTATAGTAAACATAAAGCTTAATCAGCTAATTACTAGTAATGATTTGAAAACTTTAAAGTCAATTTTAATTGACCATAAAGGGTATTGTCAGGTGATGGTTATTGTATCGATTGAAGGTAAAGAAACAACATTGGTGTTGCCCATGCGTGTTTCTCCATCTGAGCAAATGTGCGATGCAATCCTTACACTAAATCATATTGCTAATATTGAAGTGACTTATCCAAATGCTAACTAATCAGTTTAAGTTGCCCAGTTAATGATAGATTTTCCTTGTTTGTTAAGAAGCTCATTCGTTTTTGAGAAATGGCCACACCCTAGAAATCCTCGGTACGCTGAAAGCGGAGAGGGATGTGAAGATGTTAGAATATGGTGCTTGTTTGCGTCGATGATAGAGCTATGTTTTTGTGCATGACCGCCCC
Source organism: Gammaproteobacteria bacterium (assembly GCA_029243665.1). GTDB lineage: Bacteria > Pseudomonadota > Gammaproteobacteria > Comchoanobacterales > Comchoanobacteraceae > JAURNZ01. The sequence continues at coordinate 3,048 of JAQWRO010000101.1, read as the reverse complement.
ACAATAGAAAAATAATGCCGTCGGCATGTTCATTGATCAAAGATAAAACTTTTTGGATAAATATTGACCATCCCCAGTTTTGGTGCGCGCCAGCTTGTCCCTTTTCAACCGTTAATGATTCATTTAAAAGTAGCACACCTTGGTCAGACCAGCTGTCTAAGCAGCCATGCTCAGGAATATCAATATAAAGGTCTCTGTTAAGCTCTTTAAAAATATTGACTAAAGAAGGTGGTTTTTTGATGCCTTTTTTTACTGAAAAACATAGTCCGTGCGCTTGGTCAGGGCCATGATAAGGATCTTGTCCCATGACAACAACTTTGATTTGATCAAAAGGTGTTTGTTTGAAAGCATTAAAAATATCCTGGTTTTCAGGGTAGATTACTTTGTCACCATGTTTCGCATCTTTTAATTTTGAGAGGATGGTTTGAAAATAGGGTTTTTGTTTTTCATCTTTTAATAATGCTTCCCAAGTTTTTGTCATTTTTATCCCCTAAAAACAAATATTTTATCATATCTCTAATTATGCTACTATTCGTAAAATGAGAAAAGGACAAATTTTTGTTATATCTGCACCTTCTGGTGCCGGGAAGACTAGCTTGGTCAAACACACTTTGGCACATGTCGAGGATCTGAAGGTTTCTATCTCCTATACAACCCGACAACCAAGGCTGTCAGAGATTCGTGACAAATCTTACCATTACATCAGTAAAGAATTATTCGAAGAAAAAATCCACCAAGGTGATTTTGCTGAATATGCTGAAGTTTATGGTGAATGGTATGGCACAGATTGGCAACAATTGGCCAATATACGCTCTCAAGGATTCGATGTTATTTTAGAAATAGATTGCCAGGGTGCTAGAATCGTCAAAGATAAGATTCCTGAAGCGCACTTAGTTTTTATTTTGCCGCCTAGTATGGAAGAGCTGAAGCGACGACTTAATAAAAGAAATGAAGATAGTGAAGCGGTCATTGAAGGTCGATTAGCTAAAGCTTCAAATGAAATACAACAATGTATTTCATTTGATTACATTGTGTTCAATGATGAGTTTGCAAATGCTTCTGAAGATCTAGCATCTATTATAAGATCCCATAGACTTAAAATGGATGCATTAGATGAGGAACAGAGAATAAAACTGGAAAAAATGATACACTTATAGTACAATCTAAATTTTTAAAGGGTAATTTTATGGCAAGAGTCACAATTGAAGATTGTTTAAAACAAATGAATGACAGATTCAAAATTGTCTTAGCAGCGTCATCACGTGCTAAAGAGATTAAGCTTGGGGCGTCATCTAAGCTTGAACCTGAAAATGATAAGGCAACCGTGATTGCACTTAGAGAAATTGCTGCAGGGATTGATGTGTCCCAAAAGGCAACACCTATCATCGATGCCCATGATGATTCTCAAGAATTTAATTCCTCTGAGGAATAAACTTTGGTTTTGGGCGCAGATTCATTCGAACAACTTCGCCCTCATCTAAGTTACCTTAATAAAGAACAAATAGAACAGGTTGAGCTTGCATTTACATTAGCTAAACAAGCTCATGAAGGTCAGACGAGGGTATCTGGTGAGTCGTACATCGCACACCCCATAGAAGTTACAAAAATACTATGTTCTTATTTAATGGATCATACCAGTATCATTACTGGTTTGATGCATGACACCATCGAAGATACTTACATCACCAAAGCCATGATTGAAAAAGATTTTGGCGCAGAGGTTAGTGATTTAGTTGACGGCTTAAGTAAACTAAAAAAAGCTGAATTCAAAAATAGACAAGCTGCTCAAGGTGAGAATTTTAGAAAAATGCTTTTAGCAATGGCAAAAGATATTCGGGTGATCATTATAAAACTCGCTGATCGTTTGCACAATATGCGTACCATAAGTGTATTGTCACAAGAAAGAAGGCTTCGCATTGCAACTGAGACATTGGATATTTTTGCCCCAATAGCAAGAAGGCTGGGAATGCATTCAGTGTCTCTTGAATTAGAGTCATTAGCGTTCCAGGCTGTTTATCCAAAAAGATTTATGGTGATTGACAAAGCATTAAAAAAAGTTGAGCGTCAACATCATAAGGCTATGGATAAAATTTTAAATAAAATCCGTAGTAAATTAAGGGATGCAAAGCTAAAAGTTATTGCATTGGAGTCAAGAAAAAAGAATATATACAGCATCTATAGAAAAATGAAGCGCAAAGGTGTTACATTTGCGCAGCTAACAGATGTTTATGGTGCAAGAATTGTCGTTGCTGATGGTACTGACTGCTATCAAGTGCTAGGTCTAATTCACCAACTGTATGTGCCTGTTTCAGAAAAATTTAAAGATTATATTGCAGTCCCTAAATCTAACGGTTATCAATCAATTCATACAGTATTGCTTGGGCCTTCTGGTGTGCCGATTGAGATTCAGATTAGAACTCAAAGCATGGATGATACAGCTTCTAATGGGATTGCATCACATTGGATTTACAAATCAGATAATTTAGACGAAAGAGAGCATAAGTGGTTGGCTAGCTTGATAGATATTCAGTCTGTTACTCAAAATCCAGAAGAGTTTATCGAGCGTGTTAAATTAGATTTATTCAGTGACGAAGTTTATGCATTTACACCTGCAGGTGAGATTATAGAATTACCAAATAATGCAACGGCCATGGATTTTGCATATGCTGTTCATACCGAAATTGGTAATCATTGTGTTGCGGCAAAAGTAGATCGTCAGTTGGCACCATTGTCTACAGTCTTATCGAATGGTCAAACAGTTGAAATCATTACTTCTAAGCACGCCCAGCCATCCGCTGTATGGCTTGATGTTGTGGTCACAGTTAAGGCAAAAAACTGTATCAATAATTTTCTGAAAAGTCAGCATAAAAATGAATCCATTCAGCTTGGGAAGCAGCTGTTTAAACATGCGCTCAGTCAATATGATGCTAACTTGGATGAAATTTCTGGTCATGTGATTAATGCGTATCTTGAAAAGAACCGTTATAAAAAGATTGATGAGTTATATGCCAATATTGGCATGGGTCTTATATCTGCTGGAAATGAAGC
>JAQWRO010000100.1 GCA_029243665.1 Gammaproteobacteria bacterium | reverse complement strand
TGGATAGATTCAACTTGCTCAACGATCCCCTCAGGTGAGTCATCACACATCCATGCAGCGCCTTTAGAAACGAAATATGATGCATTCTTTTCTTGATGATCCAGTGTTGCGAAAGGAAATGGCAATAATAATGCAGGCAGGCCAGCTAATGTCAGTTCTGTTAAAGTCATTGCACCAGAACGTGTAATGGCTAAATCAGCCCATTGATAAGCTTCTTGGATGTTATCATTGTAACGTTCTATTTTGACCCCTTGGCCATTGAGCTTAAGCATATGATCATCGTAGTCACCAATGATATGCCAAATCTCACAATCTTTCAGTGCATGAGTTTCAATCAAGGCTTGCATCAGTCGATTCAATTGTCTGGCACCACCACTGCCCCCAAATGAAAGAATTTTTAATTTCTGTTGAGTTAATTCTCTTGGCTTTTTTACTGGCACAATCGCTGAAGGATTACCAACATGTATTAATTTTGGGTAAGTTTCTAATAAATTTTCATATGCACAAAATCCTTTTTGTATAAAAGGATACATAAGCCTATTGGTTTGACCCATGACAGAATTTTGTTCATGCAAATATAGAGGAATCCCTGTAAAAATTGCAATAAGCCCCGATGAGACACAAGGATATCCGCCCATAATTAAAACAAACGCTGGCTTTTCTTCTCGACCAAGTTTAAAAAGGTCTTTAATAGAGCATATGAGTTGCCATAACCACAAAATTACTTTAGCCCAACCCAACCATTTAAGATTATGTGTGCCATGAAAATTAATTTCTTTTTTATGGCAAATGGTTTTCTCCATACTTTCTTGATCACCACCAATATAAGTAACCTGAAAACCTTGTTTTTTTAAAGCATCATAAATGGCAATGGCTGGGTAAATATGTCCACCTGTACCACCAGCGCTGATCCATACCCTGCTCATGAATAACGATGCTCTGAATGGGTAGACAATGCAGATAAAACTACACCAAGAACAATGCCATGTGCAACTAAACTACTTCCACCATAACTAATGAATGGTAATGTTAATCCCTTAATCGGTAATATCCCAATCGTACCACCAGTGTTAATCACTACTTGCAAAAATATCCATTGTGACCACCCTAACATGATATAACATGCAAAAAAATAATTATGGGCATACATATTTTTTGCTAGCATAATCAGACGAATAATAATTAATGTATATAAAAAAAGCATTAATATCGCAGTAATACCACCAAGTTCTTCAACCAAAACTGCAAAAATAAAATCTGTATGTGATTCAGGTAAATAGAAAAGTTTTTGCATGCTATGTCCTAAACCAACACCAAACCAGCCTCCTCTTGCCATAGCCATTTGTGATTGAACAAGTTGATACCCTGAACCGAACCTATCTTTCCATGGGTCAGTAAAACTCATCAATCGCTCCATGCGATAAGGTTCCATCCAAATTAATAATGCAATTAACATTGTGCCAAAAAAAGCTAAACCAATTAAATAACGAAGTTTTAAAGGTGATGCTAACAACATAAACATCATAATGACACCCAATAAAAAACATGAGCCGAAGTCAGGTTCCAATATTAGTAATACAACATAGATTGAAAAAATAGTCATTAAAGGTAAATACCCCATCAATCCGTCTTGCCATGGGCGCTTTCGTTCAAAAAAATCAGCCATATACATAATGAAAATTATCTTTATAAATTCAGATACTTGCAAGTTCATAATGCCAATCGATAACCAACGTTTACTACCATTAATCTCATGCCCAAAAATTAATACCATGAGCAATGCACCAATCCCCAGTAAAACCAAGGAAGGAACATATTTTTGCCATTGATTAATAGGTACATTATATGCACCGATGGTCGCAATTAGGGCAATACAAATATTGATTGCATGGCGACTTGTAAAATAATATACAAAACCAAAGCGATCCAAACTAATTGGCATTGAAGTAGTTGCAACCATTGTCATGCCTAGGGCAATTAGAAGCATGATGGACGAGATTAAAATGACATCAAATGCATCTTCGTCAAATGAACCTAACTGTTGATTAAATAGCTTGAACATATGCTTTAAAAGACTCACCTCTAGCTTCAAAATTTTCAAATTGATCCAGACTTGAACAAGCTGGGGACAAGATGACAAAATCACCTGGTTTTATTGTTTGTTTAAGCCAATCCATTACATTTAAAAAATCTTTATGACCAAAATCTAGTTTAAAATTTTCTTCTAGCTCTGTTAATGCGCTACCATAGCCAATAACAGCAATGCCTTTCTCCTCAATTGCTTTTTTTAGAGGTAAAAAATCACATTGACCTTTAAGTTTGCCACCTAAAATCAAATACTTATTCGAATGGTTATCCTCTATAGCCTCTAGCATAGCCAATGTAGCAGAAACATTTGTGGCTTTTGAGTCATTAACCCAAGTAATGCCTTGATGCGAAAAGCTTTCTTGTCGATGTGGAATCATTACCTCAGCCATAGCATCTCTTGCTTTTTGATTAAGTTTGTAGCCAAGCCCTCTAATGGCTGACTCAGCAAATAAGATATTTTGTTTCTTGATTGGTAATTTAGAATTGACTACGTAATCAACTTGAAAATACTTACTTAAATCTGATCCCATACATGTTATTTCACTATTTTTAAGCAATTTAAGCTTTGAGCTTAAATAATGTTCAAACGTTAAATGCCAATCCTGATGATCAAGCGTTAAATTGGTAAGAATGCCAACATCACAACTTAAGTGTCTTGTGTAATAAAGTTGAAAACTTGATAGTTCTATCACGTATACATCACAAGGTTTATCTAATAATCCCAATACAGGCTCACCAATGTTCCCTGCTAAGCCCACTTGAAGGCCATAAGACTCTAACCCTAAGGTGATTAAATTAACTACTGTTGTTTTACCATTGGTCCCTGTCACACAAACCAAGGGTTTATTACAAACTTTTAATAGTAAGTCCATATCAGACAATAATGGAATGCCCTGCGCTTCAATTGACTGGATAAGTTTATGATGGTATGGAATACCTGGTGAAGCGATGTAAGTAGCTTCTTTATTAATTACATGGGTGTCTAAATCAGTTATAACATCAAAAGGTTTATTATGAGATTTAAAAAATAACTGACAGGATTGACTTGTTTTTCCATTACCTAAAATTACATAGGTCATCCTTTAATCCACCAAAGCGCTATAAAAGTTCCTATTAATGTAATTATGGTAAATAGCCTGACAATTTCTTGCTCGTGCCAACCACTTAATTCAAATGAGTGATGAATTGGTGCCATTTTAAAGACACGCTTTTTAAATAACTTGAACGATATAATCTGGATGGCTACGCTGAGTGTCTCAAACACAAATACAATACCCATTAATATAAATGGAATTTCTATATTTTGTAATAAGGCAAGACCAGCAACAATAGCACCAATGGACATTGAGCCTGTATCACCAATAAAAATTTTTGCTGGATAAGTATTGAATGGGTAGACCATTAATAAAATCAGACAACTAAAAACACCCATATAAAATAAGCTTGGGGTTTGATCTAACGTATAAGATATAAAAATAAAACCAAACATAACCATTAAAACTGTTTGAATCATTAAACCATCTAAACCATCTGTGAAATTTATAGCATTGGCACTTGCGACAATAACAAAACTGCCCCAAAGAATAGATTGAGTTAATGATAGCTCTAGAGACATTAGGCCTGGCACATTAATAGTATGATGGGGCATAAAATAGTATGACCATAAAAGACTAAGTATGACCTGTAAGGACATTTTAATAGTCATTGATAAGCCTTTACTCATATATAACTTACAAAAATCATCAATAAAACCGAGCAAACCAAACATCATAAATAGTATATATAGTCCTAACATGGTGCCGTCAAGAATATAAGGTTTTAAAACATATGTTACTATGACGTAAATAGTCATAAACAGGATAAAATATAGTCCACCCATAGTTGGAGTATTTTTCTTGTATAAATGCGACCTAGGTCCATCATCACGAACCAATTGCTTACAATTTAATTTTTTGAAGATAGGTAAGGTGTATTTAACAAAGCAAAAGCTAACTAGAAATATTAATGTTTGAGCAATGATAAACCAGTTAAAGCTTGTCATTAGACCGCCTTTTCAAAAAACACTCTATCCGTTAATTTCTTAACTTGTTCGATATCGCTATATGAATGAAAAACACCCGCAATTTCTTGTGTATTTTCATGTCCTTTTCCTGCAATCACAACAATATCATCTTGAGATGCTTGTTGAATGGTCTTAGCAATCGCGATAGAGCGATCATGCTCAATCTCGTAAGTTGTATTTGCTGAAAGCCCCGAAACAATGTCATCAATGATATCATTAGGGTTCTCAAACCGTGGATTATCATCAGTTAACATAACAAAATCTGCATATTTATCTGCAACTTGTCCCATCAGCATACGTTTACCTTTATCACGATCGCCACCACAACCAAAGATAATTTTCAGCTCACCTTGACAATGATGTTTCAATAATGAAAGAATTTTACCTAAAGCATCTGGTGTATGTGCATAATCTACAAATACATTTGGTGCAAAGTCGGACGCTTTAAATCTTTGCATTCTTCCTGGTACACCTTGTGAGTCTGCCAATGAATCAATGGCATCTTGGAATGGAATCTCGTGTATACACATTGCAGCCAAGCAAGCTAAGATATTGTATATATTAAACTTACCAATTAAGCTTGTTGATAATTCACCAATACCCCACGGTGAGTGAACCATAAAAGCACTGCCGTCTAGATTACTTTCAATTTGATGTGCGACGACAACACTACGGTTATCAAGATATTTTTTATCGAGGCTATAACCGATGACATTTTTTTCAGCGCTGTAGCGAATAAATAATTCCTTACCACTTTGATCATCTATATTTACAATGACATTATTTAGAAAAGGTTTGGCAAAAAGTTTTGCCTTGGCTTCACAGTATTTTTCAAATGACTCATGATAATCTAGATGGTCTCGACTGATATTTGTCAAAATTGCCGTATCAAATATGCAACCATTCACCCTGTTTTGATCTAAACCAATAGATGATACTTCCATGATAATATTTTCATAACCGTTGGTTTGCATATGAGCAATGGCTTTTTGAACATCAGACGCATCAGGAGTGGTATGAGAAGAGACATTTTTTGAGATTACATTAACGTCTTTCGTTTTTTCTGATGATGGTTGTTCATCATCAAGTGAATTTGACATACCTAAAGTACCAATAAAACCTGTCTTCTTATGAATCCTATTCATTGCTGATTGAAAAATTTGTGTCACAGAACTTTTACCATTAGTGCCTGTTACACCAATCAATGAAACTTTCCTAGATGGATCTAAATAAAACCTTGAAACAAATACACCATAAAGATTTTGAAGATTTAAGACATATAAAACAGGTAATGTCCTATCACCAATATATCTTAGTTGAATGTCGTCTTTTCCTGTTGGGCTCTCCATCATAACTGCTGATGCACCATTTTTAACTGCATCTTCAATATAATCTCGGCCATCTTGACTAACACCAGGATATGCAACAAATACATAACCATTCTTAACTTGTCGCGAATCACTTGTTAATCCATAGACTGGTACATCCATAGTCACCTTACAATCTAGAAGTGAACGGATTAATTGCGATAGCATTAAATAATACGGAAAATGTTCAGACATTGATGTTATTAGCTCCTATTGTCCTCGTGCCCTAATGCTGCTGACATCATTTGTGCAAATACAGGTGCAGCAGCGACCCCCCCGTATCTATATGCATAGTCTGGCTCTTTCATCACCACTGCTACAACGAACTGTGGCTTTTCTACTGGTGCATAACCTACGAAAGACGACAAATGCTTGGAATGGTCGTAACCATTTCTTCCAACTAGGTATGAAGTTCCTGTTTTTCCTGCAACATTAATGCCATTTAGACTTGCTTTTCGGCCTGTTCCACCTATTTTTGAAACAGAAAACAACATCTCACCCATTTTTTTTGCAACAGAATTGCTTATCACATGACTTGGTGTCTCATTGACTACATTTAATTCGATAAAAGCAGGCTTTAAAACTCCACCATTTGCAAAAACTGAAAATGCTTGTGCCAACTGAAGTGTATTAACTCCAATACCATATCCAAATGATAACGTAGATAGCGCAAAAAGGCTATCATAATTTTCATGACAAACACCATTAATTTCGCCTGGAAGCTCATTCAATGTCTTATGACAAAAACCATACTTAGGCAGCATATCAACAAAGTCAAAAGATGGCTTTCTTGTCATCATTTTAGCTACAGCAACATTGCTAGATTTCTGAATAACTTGCTGCATAATGATTGGCTCTTTACTTACATGAACATCTTTAACAATATTGCCATCATCCATCCGCATGTAACCTTTGGTAACATCGACCAACTCTGATTCAGACCAAGCTTTTGTATCAAGTAAATGAGCCATTGCAAAAGGCTTCATAGTTGATCCAGGCTCAAACATATCTGTCACAACTCTGTTCTTAATATTTTCAACTGACAAATTTTTGCGAATATTAGGATCGAATGTTGGAACATTAACCATAGCTCTAATCTCCCCTGTTTCCACATGAATAATAATAGCCATTGCAGATTTTGCATTTGACATCTTAACTGCATCTGATAACGCCTTATGTGCTTGAACTTGCAAGACAGAATCTAAAGTTAAACTGATGTTTCGACCGGAAACTGGCTTCTCTTCGCTGATATATTTAACTATATGACCGTGTCGGTCTTTTAAAATTTCTTTAAATCCATTTTTGCCCGATAATTTATTATTATATGCCAATTCAATACCGTCAATACCTATTAGATCATCGTTAACCAAACCCAATACTGTTGATGCGGCA
>JAQWRO010000099.1 GCA_029243665.1 Gammaproteobacteria bacterium | reverse complement strand
AATGTCACCACCGGCCTTTTCGAGTGCTTTTTTACATTCGAGCAAACCAACGTTAGTCATTTTTCTTAGCTTAGCAATATCCTTCGTATTTATTGACATATTAACCTCTTTATACAATCTTAATCATTTATCTGCTTTTTTAGCTGCCGTAGTTTTCTTTGCAGCCGCTTTCTTTGCTGGAGCCACCGCTTTTTTGGCACTCGCAGCTACTTTCTTGGCTGGAGCTACTTTCTTAGTACTCGCTGCCACTGTCTTCGCTGGCGCTGCTTTTATTGATGCTTCTGATGCTGAGGTTGCTTTTTTACTTACTGCAGCAGATGCATTAGATTTTCTAACTATTTTCACGTTCTCACTATTGTCTTTAACAGCTTCTTTTTTCTTTGCTGGGACTTCTTGAGGACGTCTGCTTTTAGCTTCAGCAATCACTTCTTTAAAAAGATTCAAATACAATGATACAGCTGCATGTGAATCATCATTACCTGGAATCACAAAATCAACACCATCTGGTGCATTGTTTGTATCAACGATACCGATGACTGGGATACCTAGTTTATTCGCTTCCTGAACGGCAATTTGCTCATGACCAACATCCATTACGATGACTGCATCTGGTAGTGCATTCATTTTCTTGATGCCACCAAAGCTTTGGTCGAGGCGTTTGATTTCTCTTTCGAATTGCAGGCATTCTTTTTTGGTAAAAGCTGTCTGATCTTCTGATGCCATTTGTTCTTCTAACTGAATTAGACGTTTAATGGAATGTTTCATTGTTTTAAAGTTAGTCAGCATTCCACCTGGCCAACGAAAATTTACGTATGGCATATCAGATGCCATTGCAGTTTCTGCAACCTTATCTCGTGACACCCATTTTGTACCAACAAAAATAACCCTGCCACCGTTGTATACTAAATTTCCAACGTGGTCGAGTGCTTCTGCCATTGCACCAACAGTCTTTTCTAAATCAATGACATGGATCCCTTGTCTTGCACCAAATATAAATGGCGACATTTTAGGGTTCCAATAACGTGTTTTGTGGCCAAAATGAACACCGGCCTTAAAAAAATCAACAATAGATAACTTCATTATAATCTCCTGGGTTAATTTTTCTTAATTTACCTCGCCATCAATCTATGCTACCATAAACACCCAGATGAACGATCCTGCAAACTAAGAAGTTTCAAATATAAGTGATACAATGCTAGCACAATTATTCCGCCACCTCAACATTATTGTTTTAATTAGTGCTTGTTACGCAAGCCCACTCTATGAATTCACCTCTTTTGAGCAAGAACAGCACTATTATGAATATATTGGGCACATAAGATGCCTTGTTTGTCAAAATGAAAGCATCAAAGACTCTAATGCCCCACTTGCCAGCCAGCTTAGATCTGTCATCTACGAACAAATGATATCAGGGCACAATGACGAAACAATCAATGCTTTTCTAGAAAAAAGGTATGGCACGTTTGTAAATTACAAACCAGAAGCTAATGGCTTGACCAGTCTTCTATGGCTATTACCTTTAATACTATTTTTTACTTACCTGATTAGGTTTTTTTCCAAAAAATAAAAACTTGGGTTTAGATTTTTTTGGATCATTAAATCTGTTAACAGGCAAAGAAATGTGCAACCATTACATATCAAGGGAGAACTTTAAGAACGGTGTTTAGTTTCGACAAATCAATACTCAAACAGGCTTTAGAACCACTTACCATATGTATTATTGGATTTTGCCTTCAATTCACTCTAAGTATCTTACTAACCAAAACTTTATCAACCGCACAATTTGGATTAATTAACTACACAATATTTATAAGCATACTACTTTCTTCCTTGATTGCTTGCGGCACAAACGCTAATTCAAAGTACTTTATTAGCACTTATCTCAGACATAACGACTTTAAAGACCTCACGCAATACATTGCTTGGAATATACAATTTGTCAAAAAAACTGTATCCATATCCTTGATATGTTTTACAATCATATTTTTATTCGTTGACCCCTTTGAATTATATTTTTCCCACAACCTCACCGATACTACAAAAATACTGACCGTATTATTTTTTGCAGCACCCTTGCATGCCATATCAAGCATATTAAACGCCTATCTCTTAAGTGACGAAAAAGTTAAATTGGCGACCTATTTTAGCTATATCCAAATCAATACGCTAATGATTATCTTTATACTACTTGGCTTATATACAAATAGGGTTTCTGATCGACTTGATTTTATTTTATCAGTATTTTTACTGGTGAGTATTTTGCATATGTTAATATGCTTCATCACAATCAAACTCACTTCACCACGTATTTATTATTGCTTTAACCTGAATAACCATATAAAGCTGACACACAATAAAACCTCACTTTGGAACAAAAGCGCCTTAATACAATTGATGGGTAACTTTGGGTCCATCATCATGCTTAAAATTGACTATTTTATTTTGGTTTTTTTCATGAGTTCTCATGTAGCCCTCGGTATCTACGGTGTGGCAATCAATACCGCTATATTTTTAACTTTCATACCTATGGGTGTTTTTCAACACCTTGTCCCTGAAGTAAGCACCCTCTTGGAAAACAAATCAAAAACAAGAACATTCCAAACTAAGTGGAATCAATGTTTAGCACTTAATAATTTCATTCTACTTACTTTTTCAGTGCTGATGTTATTTTTCACAAAAACAATCATCCTAACATTTTTTGGCCAAGAATATTTAGCTGCTGCACCGATTTTAAAGATCCTTGCTTTAACATATACTTTAACATCGATTAGCGGATTGAATCACATCCTTCTTGCGCTAACAGGTCATGCACAATATTGCAGCATCTCTTATTGTTTACGTATCGTACTTTGTATGATTTTGGCATTTTGCTTTCAAAACCATGGACTGATTGGAATTGCATACGCATCTTTTATTTCTGAACTGATTAGGAATATTTACGTAATTATTGTCATCAAGAAAAAAGTCCATTTAAAGCCTTTAGCCATTGTTTAAAAATCAAACATACAATAGGTTAGATGAATAGGAAAAAACATGTCAAAGTTCAATTTGTAATTTACCTACTATGGTAATTGAAGCAAATATCTTGACCAGTCTTCTATGGCTATTACCTTTAATACTATTTTTTACTTGCCTGATTAGATTTTTTGTCAAAAATTAAATTCCAGCCTATAATCAATATCAATTATTTATAGACCAATATATGCTTAAACTACGCAAATCAACTTTACAAAAAGCTTTCATTCCAATGATCATTTCCTTCATTGGATTTTCTTCAAATTATGCATTAAGCATTGCATTAGCAAATGTACTTAACAAAGATCAATTTGGTGTCATATCTTACACATTAATGATTAATAGTTTGTTAGCAACTTTCATTGCGCTTGGAACAGACTCAAATTCTAAAAATTTTCTAACACTGTATATTAAAGAAAAGGCTTTAAGGCGTTTAAATTTTTATATCTCATGGAACATTGAAGTTTTCAGTAAACCGGTCATTATATCTCTTATTTTATTTTCAATTCTATTTTTCATAATTGATCCGTTTACCCTTTATTTCGATCATCAATTAACAGAATTTGAAAAAATTACCACAACCATTTTATTTACAGCACCTTTTTACGCCGCAACGAGTATACTCTCTAATTATTTACTATGTGATTTTAAAGTAAAACTCTTCACCTACTTCTTCTATATGCAAACAAATGCTTTAATGGCAATGCTTATCTTGGTTGCTATATATACAGACCTACTTCAAGCAAGCCTTTCACTTATTCTCACGCTCTTTATCCTAGTCAACATTTTTAACTTAATAAGTTGCTTAATAGCAATCAAGATTAAATCACCAATCATATACGAATGCTTCAAACATCGATATCACAAAAAAAAGTTAGCAACTAAAATGCATACGTGGAACAAAGGTGCAAGGGCACAATTAATAACAAACTTTTTAAAAAAAGCCATGCTTAAAATTGATTTTATTATTATGATATATTTTTCACAATCTCATGCAGAATTAGGCATTTACGGGATTGCAATGAATACCGCGATTATACTAACAGCAATCCCTATAGGTGTTTTCCAACACATCGTTCCATCAATAAGCAGCATAGTGAAAAGCTCAAAAGATAAAAAAATGGTCCAAGCATTGTGGAACCAATCCTTATTAATTAATACATTGGTGGTTTTTTTAGGTGCTTATGGCCTGCATCTTTACGCTAAAGAAATTATTTTATGTTTTTATGGTCCAGGCTTCATTGATGCTGCACAACTTATTCAAATCATGTGTATCACCTATACTTTTACTTCGATATGCGGCTGTAAAAGCGCATTATTTGCTTTCACAGGCAATACGACATATGCCAATTTCACCTATTACATGCGCATCGTGCTTTGCATCATATTGGCCTATGCTTTCAAAGACTATGGCATCACCGGGGTTGCTTATGCCTCTTTAATTTCTGAATTTACCAGAACTGTAATCAGCATCATTCTAATCAGAAAAACCCTAAACTTTAAGTCACTGGGTGTTATTTAATGGTTGGGCTTAACAAAATTTTCACACCACTAATTATTTTACTTTTAGCATTTTTTGCTAATTATACCACCAGCATTCTTTTAGCTAATATCATGAGTATTGAAAATTTTGGCATCATTAACTATGCCCTAACGTTAATACCAATAGCGGCTCAAATTTTATTGCTCGGGACAGGGTCAAGCGCAAAGCAATTTTTAAATAGATACATATATGATCATGAAGAAAATCAAACAAGCTCATACGTTAATTGGAATATTAACATCATCTATTGGCCGCTAAAAATTTCAATTATATTAGGATTTTTTACATTAATCGTAATTGATCCACTAGAAATAATCTTCCTTTCTCATATCACAGAAACAACTAGATTAGTTACATATCTATTCGTAGCTAGCCCAATGCTTGCGGGCATCAACTTAATATCTAGTTTTTTACTATGTGACGATCACATTGAACTCTCCACTTTCATCAAAGCAATGGGGTTTTACATCCTATTATTATCATCTATATGCACTTATACCATATTCTTTTACGCAGATGGCTTTGCCACGCCGATTGGAAGTGTTTTGCGAATCATGACAGTTTGTTACATTCTACTGATTATCATTGCACTGTTTGTTTTACGCAAACATTCCCCAACCCTTTTTAATTCCTTAACAAAATTTAAAAAAATACCCGTCCATAACAAAGAAACTCACCCTAAATGGCAAAAAACCGCCAAAAAACAACTTCTTTATAATGTCTCAAACAAATTTATTGCTCGCATGGATTTTGTGTTATTAGCGCTATTCTCGCCAACACACACCCAATTAGCAATTTATGGAATAGCTATTAAAACAGCTTCTATTTTAGAGCGAGTTCCCAAAGGGATATTTAGACACTTATCTCCAAAGATTAGTATCTTAACCAAGGATGAGCAAACAAAAAAAGAGCTCCAACGACTATGGAACCAATCACTTAAATACAATGTTATCATTTTGCTTATTTTTGCTTATTTGATTCGTCATTCTGACACCCTCATATTATATATTTATTCGGATAGCTATAAACCTGTATTAGACATCATTCACATCATGAACTGGTCATTTTTTATCTATGCAATAGGAGGTCGTAAAGAAATACTCTTACAATATAGTGGCTATGTTCAATACATCAACGTTGCAAACTTAAGTCGACCAATAATTTTTCTAATCATTTGCTTTTTTCTATACCCTATGTATGGATTAAAAGGCATTGCTTTAGCCTCGTTAACCACAACAATTTTAAATCAAATTTATATATATATTTGTATAAAATATTTATTAAAATTCAAACCATATGGGCTATTTTAAGAAAGTCTCAAATCTGTAGTAGAAATTATTGGTGACAATGCATAAAAAATATGATAGAAAATTGATCTATGATCGATGAATTCGTCCCCATTACTTTACTAAATTTCATAAGACGAAAATGGTTACATGTTATGGCGCCATTAGGGTTCTCTCTAGCATCATTCTTCCTAACATTCTTGATTAATTATCTACTGACACAGATGCTCATTCCTGAAGCATATGGGGAAGCAACTTTAACACTTGCATGGCTGACTATTCTAGGCTCTATCGTTACCTTAGGTGCTGACCAAACAGTGCTGCGTTTCTTAACTCGTTTGATAGATGATAAAAATTTAACTGAGATTAGTGATTTTCTTAGCTGGGGTGCTCAATTAATTACCAAGCCTGTTGTCGTCTGTTTATCCTTGGCTCTGATTATATTCAGCATACTATCCGCTGGTTTAATTAGTGATCAAAATAGTCCATGGCTTTCATTTTTTGGCATACTATTAATTGCAACACCGATACTTGGCATTACTAACTGTCTAACATCAGTGCTTCTTGCTTATCGCAAAACAGGTCATGCAACTTTTATACAATACCTTGCCTTTCAACTATGCCTTGTTGTTATTTTAATCATATGTCTTGGCTATGATATAAAAAATATTCGTGTCACATTCATCTATGAGATTTTTCTTGGCTCCTTATTTATTTTATTGATACTAAGCATCTGGTTTTGTAACAAGCTTC
Organism: Gammaproteobacteria bacterium; assembly: GCA_029243665.1. Taxonomy (GTDB): domain Bacteria; phylum Pseudomonadota; class Gammaproteobacteria; order Comchoanobacterales; family Comchoanobacteraceae; genus JAURNZ01. The sequence continues at coordinate 24,168 of JAQWRO010000099.1, read as the reverse complement.
CCATGTCTTTTATGAAACATATCTGCACCAAACATTATACTAGCAATACAAACACAAACAGATCTATCTGGCGTCAATGCGCTTACCGTCAGGCAACCAGCATGCTTATTTATAATTTAATTATTAATCTAGACTTTTTATTGATGGGTTTTTATGGCAAGGATACTCCTACATTAGGCTTTTATAATCTTGCAATCGCCATCAGTGACATTATCTGGCTCGTTCCTCAGTCCTTATTTCAATATTTAAGATCGGAGATTGAGGTATCACTTAAATCTGAGACAAAAATTGTTTCATTACAAAAACACTGGGATAAAACACTCGCATTAAATGCAATTTTAGTACTCTCATTGTTTTGTATTATTTTTACGGAGTCTAAATATATTTTAAAAATATTTGATGAAGCTTATCTCCAAACCACTCCGTTCTTAAACATATTATTAATTGGCAATACGCTCACTGCCCTACTGGGGTGTCCTAGCATAGCACTTCGTTACAGTGGCAATGTTAACAAACTAGTTTTTATCAACTTAACTGCGGTTATCTTAATGATTGTATTGTCTATGTTATTCGTAACACTGTTTGGATTAATTGGCATTGGTTATGCATGCGCCATCACTTGGGTTTTACAGTGTCTTGCAGAAAACCTGATCGCTAAGAAATACACTCAACTTAAACCACTTAAGTGGATCTAAAAACTATACAAATCTTAGAATTTCTACTATAAAGACTGGATGAGCGAAACAACGCAACCAATCAATAACATCTCTTTTTTAAAGTCAAACTGGGCCAATATTTTTAATCCGCTTGGCTTCTCTTGCATCGCTTATATTCTTTATTTCATTATCAATTACTTTGGAACACAAATTTTCACACCTGAAATCTATGGTGATTTATTTTTAGCATGGACTTGGATTGCTATTTCAGGCTCGGGGATTATGTTGGGGGTGGATCAAAGTTGCCGTATCTTTGTCAGCAATTTCCTCTTTAAACGCGATCAAGAATCTATTAAAACATACCTTCATTGGGGGCTTAGATTTGTTAGAAAAGCGTTTCTCTGTAGTCTTATCCTAGCAGTCATATGTTATATATTGTTTAACCCACTGCATTTTCCTCATCAAGCTTTTTTCACGTTTGAGCCAAATGAATGGCATAAATTCTATGCATTTGTATTCATAGCAACACCGATCGTTGGCATTGGCAATTGGCTATCGTCTCTTCTAATTGCTTATAAAGAAACCGCATCATCTACATTTATGCAATTTACAGCAACAGATATGACCCTAATCATAGTGATGGGATTCTTTTTTGCTTTTGCTCCACTACCTTTGTCTGGCTTTCATGGTCGATTAATTTTAATAGGCAGTTTTATGATTGCAACATTGATTGGGGTTATGTTGTGCGCCATTAAAATCAAATCCTTTTTTAAAATTTGCTTCTCGAATCAATACATCATGAAAACAAATAAAGCTTGGGCAACCGAGTGCTATAAACAAGCCTTAAATATGTTAATTTATAATTTAATTGCAAACCTGGACATCATCCTAATGGGCTTTTATGAAAAGGGAAATAGTGACGTTGCTTATTACAATCTTGCACTTATGATCATAAACTTAGTTGTCATGATTCCTTATTCTGTTTTCCAATACCTAACACCTGATGTCAACTTCTTTCTTAAAAACAAATCTCGATCAGATAAATTTCAAGCACTTTGGAATAAAACACTCATCATCAATGCGCTCATTGTTTTGGGTATATCGGGTATTACGTTTCTATACCTTGATCAAATCTTAGCTATATTTGGCGAGAAATATATTGCAGCCAAACCATTTGTAGTCATTTTACTCTACGGCAACTGTTTTGCAGCATTACTTGGCGCTCCTTATTTTATCCTTCAATACGGCAACCATGTTCAGAAATTTGTTCAAATCAACTTATCATGTATTGTAACCATGATTGTACTAGCTAAATTGCTCGTTCCAACGCTTGGATCCATCGGTATTGCCTACGCATCTATCTCATGTATCATTTTACAAAATGCAAGCTCAGCATTCATGGTCAAACGACATACATCAATCAAGCCACTAGGCTTTATTTAAAAAGGTTTTTTAACGAAAAATTGTCTATAAATAGAGTATGAGTCTATAGGAATGGGCAAAGTCACATTTGAAGTTTATATAAGGGTAGATATCGAAAGATGAAGATTTTAATTTTAGGTAGTAATCACGTTGCATCCGCACTAGCCCAGGAATTATGTTCAGCGGGCCATGACATCACTGTGATTGACAATCGTGTTGATGCTGTGAAAAAAATCGATCTAGAGCTCGATGTTAGAGGCATTGTAGGACACCCTACCTACCCTGAAGTTTTGCGACAAGGCGAATGTGCAGATAGTGATGCATTAATTGCTGTACTAGAACATGATGAATCCAATATGGTTGCTTGCCAAATCGCTCATTCTCTTTTCAATGTGCCAACAAAAATAGCCCGTATTAGAACACATAACTATCTCCATGATGGCAAGTTATATGGCGATGATAATTTACCAATTGACTTATTTATCAACCCTGAACGCATTCTTGCAAAAAAAATCAGTCAAACCATTAATCATCCTGGCGCTGAAGAAGTTCAATACCATCTTGAAGCTGGATTGGTTAGATTCATTCTCCCTGAAGAGTCACCGTGGCTTGATAAAAATATTTTAGAATTAGAAAAAACATATGAATGCCGTATACCTATCAAATTAGAAGATGAATCCATTATATATCTGAGTGAAACAGACACACTTAAACCTCACGATGAAATAATCCTTGCGTGCACTGTCAGCAATATCAATGGCATCATGGAAGCCTGTGGCATTGAAACCCCTTCATTAAATGAAATCGTTATTGGTGGCGCTGGGTATAATGCAAAATACTTGGCAAAACAGCTAAGTGGCCACTATAAAATAAAAGTTATTGAAAAAAACTATCATCTTTGTCAGAAGTTTGCTGCAGATTTTCCAAATGTCATAACACTACATGGTGACGTTAAAGATGAACAAATCTGGACACAAGAAGCATTGGGTGATGCGGATATTTATTGCGGCTTAACTGATGATGATGCGAGTAATGTGTTAAGTTGTTTAATCGCTAAACAACTTGGCTGTAAAAAAACATTATCATTATTTAAAGAACCCAATTATTTAGATCTAATGCGCTCTTATTTAGATTATGGCGTTTCTGGTCAAATGGCTATGGTTAACCTAATTTTGACCGCCCTTTACAAAAAAGATGGCATTAAACTAGTTTTCACGATTGCCAACGGCTTATTGATGTCTGCTTCAGTACTTATCAATGATCAATTTAAACAACTTAACAAACCACTCAAATCAATTGACCTTGGTAACAATATTTGTCTACTAGGTGTCTGCAGAGATAGTCATTTACTTTTGGATCAAGATACCATCATTCAAGAAAATGATTTGATCTTATTTTTAACCGATTCACGTCAAACCATTCATAATATCAAAATTTGATATAGATTCACTTGCCACCTTATACCAAAATGCGTAATAATCAACGGTATGTTAAACCCCATACAGGACATTATTGTTGCAATACAAAATGCGCTTGATCTTTACTCAATTGATATCAAAGTAAACATTCAGGTGCAACTTGCTAATCAGCCTAAACTAGGACAATTTCAGTCCAATATTGCCATGCTTTTATCCAAGCCCTTGCAAAAAAACCCAATCGATATAGCTAAAGAGCTTGCAACAATACTCAGCGAAAACGATATATTTGTTGATGTTGCAGCGTCTAAACCTGGGTTTTTAAACTTTTCTCTAAAAAAAGAATACTTTGATGACAAACTTAATGAGCTAATACGTGATCCAAGACTTGGCATTCCTGTAACGCAAGAACCTAAGACCGTAGTTGTTGATTATTCCAGCCCTAATATTGCTAAACATATGCATATTGGCCACCTCAGATCAACCATTATTGGCGATGCAATCACGCGTTTACTGACCTACTGTGGGGATTACGTCATACGGCAAAATCACATTGGAGATTGGGGCACTCAATTTGGCATGTTAATTGAACACTTGGTTGAAAACAACTTTGATCCCAATGCCATAGACTTAAATAACGCCTATCAAACAGCCAAGAAAAGATTTGATTCCGAACCTGACTTTGCTAAAAAAGCTAAAGATCGAGTGGTTGCATTACAAAGTCATGAGTCAAAAACACTTGATATTTGGCAAAATCTAGTCAAGGCAAGTGAAGCTCACTTTAGCGATATCTATCAATCTTTGGGAGTTTTGTTAGATGAAGCCGATATTCGGGCAGAAAGTTTTTACAACCCTAAGTTGAAACCTCTGGTCGAACAGCTTGACCAAAAAGGACTATGCCACACAGATGATGGCGCTAAAGTCATTTACTTAGATAATTTTAAAGACCGTCATGGAAAGCACCTACCATTGATCATACAAAAATCAGATGGTGGTTTTTTATATGCAACGACTGATTTAGCTGCACTAGACTTTCGTATTCATGAATTACAAGCTGATCGTATCATTTATGTTGTAGATGCTAGACAAGAACAACATTTTGCAATGGTATTTGAGGCTGCCAAGCACATTGGTTGGCAGCAAGATACGCTTGAGCTCAATGCTATTTTATTCGGGATGGTACTAGGAGACAATGGCAAACCTTACAAAACCCGAGAAGGCACAACTGTCCCCCTTGCAAGTTTAATTGAGGAAGCCACTCAGAAAGCAATTGAAATGGTAAAGTCCCGCCATCCTGATTGGTCAAATGATCAGATTTCACCTATTGCAAAAGCGATTGCCATTGGTGGTTTAAAGTACGCCGATCTTGCTAATGACAAGATTAAAAACTATGTTTTTAGCTTTGATCGCATGCTGGCACTGGATGGAAACACAGCACCCTATTTACAAAATGCTTATGTTCGTATCCAGAGTATTTTAAGAAAAGCAAAACTAACACATACTGAAGCAGCTGCGGGTAACATTTCAATTCAATCTGATATTGAAACTGATTTAGCTTGCCATCTAGTACAATTTCCTAAAGAAATTTTTGCCATACGTGATTCTTTAGCCCTTCATCGACTATGTCATTATCTTTATAAACTAGCTAGCCTATACCACCAGTTCTATGAACATCACCCCATTTTATCTGCTAGCCCAGAAGAAAAAACCAGTCGATTATCTTTGTCTATATTAACAGCAAATATTCTTAAACAAGGCCTAAATATCCTAGGCATTGAAACCATCGATTTTATGTGAGCAAACTATGAAAACAGCCATTACACCGACCCGTAGCGAAAATTACCCTGAGTGGTACCAACAAGTTGTAAAAGCAGCTGATTTGGCTGAAATCTCACCTGTTAGAGGCTGCATGATCATTAAACCTTGGGGTTATGCACTTTGGGAAGGTATTCAGAAAGAACTTAACATGCGCTTCCAAGAAACAGGGGTAGAAAATATTTACTGCCCACTTTTTATACCAATGCGCTTTTTAGAAAAAGAAGCTGAGCATGTAGATGGTTTTGCAAAAGAATGTGCCGTTGTGACGCACCACCGTCTTGAAGCAGATAAAGATGGGAAATTACAACCTGCAGGTCCGCTGACAGAACCACTTGTGGTTCGCCCAACATCTGAAACACTTATTGGAGACATGTTTTCAAAATGGATTGCTTCCTATAGAGATCTACCAATCTTGGTCAATCAGTGGGCTAATATTGTCCGTTGGGAAATGCGTACAAGAATGTTTCTACGCACCACTGAGTTTTTATGGCAAGAAGGCCACACTGCGCACACCTCATCTGAAGAAGCAGTTACACAATCCTTAGAAAAACTAGACTTATATGCTGAATTTTGTGAAAACATCTTAGCCATGCCTGTCATTAAGGGTGAGAAATCTGAAACAGAACGTTTTCCTGGTGCGCTAAATACCTATTGTGTTGAAGCCATGATGCAAGATGGCAAGGCACTTCAAGCAGGCACCAGCCACTTTCTTGGACAAAACTTTTCGAAAGCTTTTAACATAGAGTATTTGGGTGAAGATGAACAAAAACACCATTGCTGGACTACCTCTTGGGGCGTCTCTACTCGACTTATTGGTGGTTTGATCATGACTCATAGTGATGATGATGGATTACGTGTCCCACCTAGGATTGCACCCAAACATGTTGTCATACTACCTATCATGCACAACGATGACACCGATGAACTTCTAGAATTTTGTAAAAGTATTGAAAATCACTTGAAAAAAATCACATACCATGGTGAACCAATTAGAGTAACGATAGATAAAAGGCCTTTAAGAGGCGGTGAAAAAGCATGGTCATGGGTAAAAAAAGGAGCCCCTATTCGCTTAGAAATTGGTCGGAAAGAACTGGAGCAAAAGTCAGTATTTATGGGACGAAGAGACCTTGGCTATAAAGAGAAAAAGACTCTATCAATAGATGACTTTTATACAAACATCTCGGCTTTACTAGATGAAATACAGTCAAACTATAAAAACCAAGCTGAGTCTTTCCAAAAAGATAACATCCAAGTTGTTTCAGATGATAAAGCACTTTACACATGCTTCAAAAAGAATACAGGTTTTGTAGCAGGCTATTGGTGTGAAGACGCAAACATTGAAGCACAACTGAAGAAAGACTTAAGCGTTACCGTTAGATGCTTTCCATTAGATCATGCGGAAGAAGGCCCTTGTATATTTACTGGCAAACCAGGTCGTTGGACCATATTTGCTAAAGCATATTAAGTAACACAGTATTGTAAACACACATCATTTAGTAACAAACTAAGTGTCTATGCTGACTATTTTTTATACTTGGATATGGCCTGCATGGCGTAAAAATCCAGTTCTTATTTTATCTATTTTAATTATCCCTACAACATTAATTGTCGGCCAAGTCTCAATTCCTTGGTTTACACGAGAATTATTAAATGCTTTGTATGCAAAGAATGATTTTCAAATACAATCTCTATATCTTGCACTCACCTGGGGTTTGTCAAAATTAATCATACGCGGACAAATTTTTGTTAGCGCCCTACCCATTTCAAATTTCATTCAAGCCATTAGAGAATCTATTTTATATGCCATTGCAAACTTAGACCTTATTCAGAAGTCGAAAAAAACACCTTCCAGCTGGACCCAGTTGACGATTGATTTGTCGAAATCTGTAGAGTATGCCTACAGCGTTCTCATATGGAATATATTACCAACATTAGGGTTATTTACATTAATTCTCATTGAAGTCTATCACATACATCCCTTATTTTTCTTTATATACTTTGGCTATATTATCTTTCAATTAAGCATCATGTGGTATTTAAAAAGCGCCATCAGCGCTAAAAGCACGGCGCATAACCTTGCAAAAAATAAACTCATCGATCATTACAATCACTTATTTAAAGACCATACACCGCTTTATCACTCAAAACAAATACATTATAAACTCACTCTTTTTTCGACTCATACTCAAGATGAAATAAAATCTCGCAATGCCTTAATACGTATGATTAACCTTGCTAGGTTAGTGATGGATCTGGTTGCTATTATTGTCTTCATTATGATTATACTGCTTATGCTGAGCCAAAAGAACCATTTACTCATTGGTGATCTATCTTTCATTATAATGACTTTAATTAGCACTCTTGATAAAGCTTGGTCACTTGGACAGAGCTGGTGTGATTTACAAAGTGCCATAAGCTTGCTAAATAAATATAAGTGGCTAGCTAAAATTAAAAGCAAACAATATGTCTTTCATAACAAATCTATCTGTAATAGATCGCATATTTACTTTCATAAAGTGGATTTCTCCTATGAGAATCAAAGGCAGCTGATGAGTAGATTAACCATCCATCTATCAAACCAACACGTTATTGGGATTACCGGGTTACCTGGTAGTGGTAAATCGACTCTAATGAAATTGATGTATGGCACAATCATGCCTCAAAAAGGCGCAATCTACATCGATGGGATTAATTTAAATGATTTAACGTTAGAACAAAAGCACCAATGGCTATGTTTGATCTCACAAGAATCTATGCTTTATCCCAACTTAAGCATCTATGAAAATCTAAAGCTTGCTGATCCAGACCTGACACATGATGATATAACGTATGTATTCAAAGTATCTGCATGCAGTCTATGGATTGAAAAGGTTGGCATTCACTTTCTTACCAAACATTTATCTAGCGGTCAAAAACAGCAATTAAGCATTGCTCGAGCACTTCTTAACATCAAACCTATCTGGCTTATGGATGAGGCTTTATCAGCCATTGATAAAAAGTCACACCACATGATTATGACGAACCTTATGAGGCATCCTAACATTAAGAAAATTTTCATTGTCAGCCATCAAAAAAGAGATCAGACTTTATACGATACAATCATTCAAATAAAGGATGTCGAAGCAACAGATTATGCCTTAGCTTCTGAAAATTGAATGACTACCTTGCCAACGCCTCTACGAGTAGTCATATATTGATGTGCTTTAGCTATATCAACAAAGTCAAAAACTTTATCAACTTGTACCCTTAATAGTTGATGCACAACTAAATTGATCAAATAATCTAGGTCCATTCTAGAGCTTCTAACCATTACTGTACTGAAACTTTGTCCCTGGAAAACATTAGAAAAAACATCAGAAATTGAACTTTGAATAGAAAAATCAGTTGAAACAAAACGACCATTTGGCTTCATAATTGACTTTGCAACAGACTTAGGGATATTCCCTGCCACATCAAAAACTTTATCAAATTTAGTCTTTAAACTTTCAATTACACCATCACCATAACAAACAACTTTATCAGCACCCAATAAAGTTGCCCATTCAATCTGTTTGTTAGAAACTACTACAGTCACTTCTGAACGCATGATCTTTGCTAACTGTAATGCTAAATGACCAACGCCACCACCAGCGCCATTGATGAGAACTTTATCACCTGGCCTTACATGCAGGTGATCTCTGAGTGCTTGTAAAGCTGTCAAACCAGATAATGGTAAACCTGAAGCCGTAATAAAATCAATTGACTCAGGTAATACAGCACACACTCTCTCAGGTAAATTAATATACTCAGCATGAGCTCCACCTGGCAATGACATAGACTTTGCAATGATTCTGTCACCTATCCTGAAATGTTTGACGAGCGGCCCCATGGACACAACTTCACCAACAATATCAAAACCTAGAGTCCTAGGTAATGAGCCAAATATCATACTCTTAAATAAACCCTCTCTCAATTTACAGTCCAAAGGATTAATACTTGAGCCATACACCTTAACTAAGATATGAGTAGATTCTAGATTTGGGGTCACAACCTGATTGATTTTTATAACATCATAACTCCCATAATTCATCATTTGGGCAGAAAGCATTTTTTTGGGGTGAGCATTTTCAGTCATTTAAATATTATAACATTGTTTAGTCAACTTTGCTTAAAGTATGCGTGAAACTCAACTATTTAGCTTTATCAAATAAAATGATAGTATTTAATTATGCTTCGCGTTGTTTTCTTAATCAATCCAGACAATGAAACTGAGCCATCTCTGCATGAGCCTCAGGCATTAAACCTTCAACAATTGAAAGGGGTCAGAGAAAGAGTTTTACCATTTATCAAACAAAAGAGCATATTTGAGACCATTTCCTTGCATAAAGATCGAGATGGCGACCTTAAAGAATTTGTACAAACGCCCCATTTACGACAAACCATATGTATCGCAAGTGGTAAAGATGGGTTGGTAGCACTGACATCTATGTCTAGGGCCATTAAAGATCCATTTGAGCGTAAAAAATGGTTGCTTATTTGGGTTGGTCACGATTACACAGAGGCTTTGAGCAACTCAAGTTGCAAAATTGATTTAGTCGTCCTACCACATTGGAAAGAACGTATTATTTCACAACGATTTACAATAAAAAAAACAACTTTTAAATGCATCTTCGATTTCATAGGTATTTATAGTGATATGAGAAGAGATTTTGATTGTTTTACGCCGCAAAGCAACCACCTGCCTACAGAACACCTTAGCGAAGGAACTAAAGTTGTTGGCTTCATGCTGGGTGGTCATTTCAATGGCAATATATTAACGATTGATTTAATTGAACATTGGTTAAAATCCATTTATGAATACTCTATTGTTAATAATGAACAGTTGCATTTTATTCTAATGGATAGCCCCGTCACCCTGGAACTCCCAGACAAAGGGGATGGTTTGCGCAATATTATTATTGAAAAGCTTAAACCTTATAACACTAAATTCACTTTTATAAGTTGTCTTGAAACACTCAAAGCAGATGAGCAGTACATTTTTTCAAACGATGAACCTCTCAAAAAAATACCCATGATTATAAACTGGATTGAAAGCTTGGGAGGAGAGATCTACGTGACAGGAGATAACATTGGCGATGTGTACAATATACTTGGATGCACACAATCCTTACAAGTGCCAAGTGTCCATATCTTACTCCCTCGAAAACCATCTGAAAGTCATTTTATAGACCCAGACTTTTTTCATTATTACCAAGATGAATGGCACAGTGTTAATTATAAAGATAAACCTTGGATAACAATTACAAAAAGCAGTTATAATGATGGTAGAGCATTTGATGACGAACTCATTGAGTGCATCGACAACCACCTACAAAGTTCTCTAATACATGAAGAAGAGCCAGAGCAGAGTCTTATGGCGCGTATTTGTAAAAGCCTATCTTCTTTTAGTTTCTTTAGTAAGAAACAAGCCAAATATACTTCTTTAGATTTATCAGAAACCCAACATGGCAGCGCTACTACTAACCCGATGATTCCGTCATTTACAATTGAGTAACAAATTACAGCACCTTACAAAAATTAAAAAATACTATAAAATAAATATTATGAATAATGACTCTTTTGATTGGAATATTGCTATTGAACGTGCCAATGGCAACAAAGACCTCGCTCAAGAATTGAGCGGATTACTTATTGAAAATATTAAAGAAACCATCCCAGAGCTTGAGCATTCATGGCAAGAAAAAAACATGGACAGCCTAATTCAAATTGCTCATAAAATGCATGGTGGCGCAGCTTATACTGGCGCAACTAAAGTTCAAAGCGCTTCAAAAAACTTTGAGAAAAAGCTTAAATCTGGAGAAATAAGCTCACCTTGCTATGAGACTTTTCTGCAATCTATGAAAGATTTTTCTGAATTTTACGAAAGTGTAAGTTAAGATTTGTTAGCTGGCGATAGGATTTGAACCCACGACCTACTGATTACAAATCAGCTGCTCTACCAACTGAGCTACGCCAGCAATAAAATAAATATAGCAAATTTTTTTTAAACACACAAACTTTTGTTTATGCAGTCCTGAGATTTTGTAAATTGTTAAGATTTAGCAATTTAAATAAAGCATTTTAGTTTTTCAAAACTATGATTATATAATCTCAAAATGGGACATATCATCCAAACACACAGTTTTTAAATTATATGCTATTATAATTATTAATTAATAGATTTTTCAAAGTTATGGATAATTAATTCTAGCATATAGCCATATCATTTAGGACAAATTTTTCAATCACCTCTGCAAGGTATGCGCAGTGTATTGCAATTGCATTCAGTATTTCGATGGTCATAACCGAGCTATTAGTTTTACATAAAACCAAACAATATATACCTTTTAACATCTATCTTATAAATAAAAAGATAGATAGTTAAATCCGTGCAAAATACTTCTTCAACATAAACCCATTGACTTTCGTATGAACAATGTTTAGCTTAAATATAAGCTAAATTAAATAGGATAATATATGTGGTGCGTAGTTTACACTCATGCCCAAAAAGAAAGCTTTGCTCAATCTCATCTTGAACAACAAGGCTTCAAGACATACCTACCCTGCTTCCAGCAAAAAAAACGTCTTAACAATCAATCGACTAGCATAAAAGTCTTATTCCCAAGATATCTATTTGTACAAATAGACCCCAGTCAAATCTGGCGCCCTATTCTATCCACAAGAGGTGTGCAAACCCTTTTAATGACTTCAAAACTTAAACCTCAAACATTGCCTAACTCATTTATAGATAGCCTTAAAGCAATAGAAAATGAGAACGGACTGATTGAGATCCAACTTCCTAATAAATTACGACCTGGCACAAGCATTCGAATCAACCAAGGCGGGTTTGAGGGGCAGGTTGGTAAAATCATTACTATGGATACAAATGAACGTATTAAAATATTGATTAATATCTTAGGCACCCAAACAGAAATCACTACCTCAGAAGATAAAATAGAAGCAATTTAAAAATATAAATTTAACAACCTTGGGTTATTAAATGTTCTGTTCGGCCTTTGAACCAGTTAATTAATAACCCCACCCATTCGTGTGCCCCAAAATTAAGTTCATATAAATGGACTGGCAAATTTATAGTCAGGCGTTTTATAGTCTCTTTCGCGATAAAACTTGTTGGATATGGGACTATATTGGTAACACCTGCATTACAAAATAAACCAACTGCTCTAGGCATATGTGAAGCTGAGGTGACCAGAATTACTGATCCATGAGATTGTTCACTCAATGAGTCCAACAAACGTTTTGTATATAAGGCATTCTCTATGGTTGTATGAGATTGATCTTCTAATATAATACGTTTTTCATCTATGCCAGCTGATAATAAGATATCTTTAGCAATCGATGCTTCAGTCAATGACTCATGCCTAATGTGACCCACCCCACCTGAAACAATGATTTTTGCGTTAGGGTAAGTTTTGGCTAACTTGATCGCAGTCACATATCGAGTGCCATGCCAATTCAGGTGTGGCAAACCTGTGGCCTGCGACTGAATGACATCTTCACTGCCACCCAATAAAACAATTGCTTTTGGATTTTTAATATTAGGTTTAAGCGGATATGTGTTTTCTAAAGGTGCTAACAACCAATCCCCAATTGGCACAAAAGAAATTAACATAACCAAGGAAATCCAAATAATTAAAACAACTTTGGCCTGTTTAATTTTACCTTTTTGAACACAAAAGAAAACATAAATAATTGCGAATAGTAGCCAACTACTCGGCATCACCAAAGACCAAATAAAATTATTCCACATAGGTTATGTTAGACTGTTTGTGCATCTGAAATTTGATTTCGCATAAAGTCTTTCAAGGCATCCCCTATCTCAGGGTGACGCATGGCATATGCAAAGTTTGCTTGAGCCAAGCCGAGCTTATTACCGCAGTCATACATATGACCACTCAAAGCATATGCATCAATATTGCCTTGGTTTTTTAAATAGGCTTCAAGTGCATCAGTAAACTGGATTTCACCTTGTGCACCCGGTTTTTGTTCAGCAAGATACGACCATAATGCTTTACTCAACACATATCTACCCATAATCGCCAATCTACTTGGTGCAGCATCAAGGGATGGCTTCTCAATCAATCGAGTGATCTTCGCATGCATCCCAGGCTCAATGACATTAGCTTTATTTTCAAGAGCGACAATCCCAAAACTACTGACTTGGTGTTGCGGCACAGCATCAACCATGACCTGGGAGTGACCCGTGTTTTTAAAGGCTTTAATCATGGCTTTTAAATTTGTATCACTAGATGCAATGGTAGCCTCATCAATCAGCATGTCAGGAAGCACAACAACAAAATCATCGTTGCCTACAATGGGATGCGCCATATGAATTGCATGCCCTAACCCCATTGCTCGCCCTTGTCTAATGTGCATGATTTTAACACCTGGAGGTGTGATTTTTTTTATATCATCCAGCAATAAACGCTTGGTGCGTTTTTCCAAAGTCGCCTCTAACTCAAACTGAGTGTCAAAATGATTTTCAATGGCATTTTTACTGGCATGCGTCACCAGCACAATCTCTTTAATACCCGCTTTAGCAAGCTCATGAACAATGTATTGTATGAGTGGCTTATCTACAATTGGTAACATTTCTTTTGGGATAGCCTTAGTAGCAGGTAACAATCTTGTTCCAAGCCCAGCCACAGGGATAATTGCTTTCATAAAAAACCTTTTGTCTATTGTTGATGATAGTAACTTAAAATAACAAGTGTTTCCAGAAAAAAACCTCAACAAAGTCTATAATTAAAAGAAAAAGATATGAATAAATATATAGGATTAAGTTTGACATATGGGGCATCTGCTCTAACAAGCGTTGGTTTAACGGTTGGGGGCTTGGCTGACACAGGCTCAATGCTTATTACTGCTTCAACAGCTATCTGCGCAATTACCGGTTTAGGCTTTGGCATACAAGATTTCAGAGCATCACTGAAGGCCAGAGACGCATCTTCAGCATCTGTTAACAAAGATTTAACACATGACCTTGAAGCAGGTCCACCGTCTCTGACATCTGCCAACCTAACCGCCAATGATAAAAAAGATTCTAAGCAAAGACCGGAGACACCTTCAACTTCAACTTCAACTGAATCACTAAGTAATGATAGCACACCAAATAAAGATGATAATGACCCAACTTTAAACAAATAAGATTGTTCTATATTTCAAGAGTTTCAGAATTATCTATGCGATTATAAACATCCTCATATCGGATGATATCATCTTCACCTAAATAAGTGCCTGTCTGCGTCTCAATGATCATTACAGGCGCATGTGTGTGGTTTGTTAGACGATGTTTTACACCTATTGGAATGTAAGTAGACTCATTGGGTTTTAAAACACTTTCTTGATCCCCAACTAAGACCGTCGCTTCACCTTGAACAACAACCCAATGCTCTGCTCTGTAACGATGGCTTTGCAGGGATAGTTTTTCACCAGGGTTGACGAAAATCTCTTTGACCTGATATTGATCTCCAAACGCTAAGGTTTGATACCAACCCCAAGGGCGATGAACTTTGAGAAATTGTGTCGCTTGGTAACGAGATTGGTTCGTCAATGTTTCAACGGCTTTTTTTACAGCTTGGCTATGATCTTTATGCGCAACTAAAATGGCATCTTTAGTTGCAACAACAGATAAGTCTTTCAACCCAATCCCAACTAAAGCTTGACCTTCGTCTGTTTGTTCTAACAAAGTATTTTCACAATCAATCCCAATCGCTTGTGGATGGAACACATTACCTTTGACATCTTTTGACTTAATATCATATAAAGCTTTCCAACTACCTAAATCAGACCAGTGAGAAATGAATGGCATCACAGCTAGATTCGTTGCTTTTTCCATGATGGCATAATCAACAGAGTCAGCAGCCACTTGCTCCCATGATTGAGCATCCAGCCTGATAAAATCAATATCTTTGGACGCATGCTCATAGGCTGATAACACATGCGCATACATGGTAGGTTGATGTGTTTTAAATGCGTCAATGATTGTATCCACACGAAACATAAAAATACCCGCATTCCATAGATGCATACCATCCTCAACCAATGCTTGAGCCTGCGCCAAATCTGGCTTTTCTACAAAAGCATTTAGCGGATAAGGTGCAGAACCTTCCTGAGTAGACAATGATAAATAACCGTACCCTGTCTCGGGGTGTGTCGGCTTGACCCCAAAAGTGACTATTTTTCCTAAATTTGCTGAATTAAATGCCTCCCTTGCCGTAAATCTAAAAGCCTCATCATCTGCCACCCAATGGTCGGAAGACAGCACCAGCATGATTGCTTGGGCATCTTTTTTATACAAATGAAGTGCTGCTGCTAAAATTGCAGGTGCAGTATTTTTGGGTGATGGCTCAATTAATTTAGACAATGGTTCCACATGCATTTGATCCATCTGATCTCGAACAATGAAACGGTAATCATCCGCTGTCACGATGATTGGGGCTTCAAATGCATCAGCTTTGACACGTTTTAACGTATTTTGAAATAAAGAATGTTCACCTTGCAATGGCACAAATTGTTTTGGGTAACTCTGTCTAGAGACGGGCCACAAACGCGTTCCTGTACCCCCACAAAGTATCATTGGATAGATTTTTTTCACTTAAAAACACCTAATATATTGTCCACTACTATACGATAATCTGGTTTTTGTTACAAATTGATTTCTAAATTTAAAGCAATGATTTAACTTTTTTAAATATTTGCTCATCAGATATATAAAAGGCATCCTCAAGACATTTTGCAGTAGGTGCAAAAGTAAAAGGCAGATGTAAATCATCAATCACTAATGGTGTACTTGGCAATGCTTTTACAACATTTGTGATCACCCCATCACCAATGCTGCAAAACGACCATGTATCTTCTATCACCAATAACTTTTCCGTTTTTTTAACGGACTGCACGATTCTGGTATGATCCGTTGAATGAAGAACTTTTAAATCAATTAGATCTACTTTATTCAACAACTGATGTTTGCTTAATAATGCTTTTGATCTTGCATGCATAATGCCATAGGTCACAATGGTTAATTTAGCGTCACCTGACATGATTGAAAGCTCAGGCTTGGTTATATCTTTAGTGAATAGAGCATTTTTAGTTATATTTGAATCGTATGCATTCAATAATTCAGCGTCTAAAAATAAAATCACAGGATCATTAGCATTGAGTGACCACCTAAGTGTGTTGTAGGTAGAAACAGTGTCACTTGGGTAATATATTTTTAATCCAGGCATATGCGCAAACCATGACTGTAATGACTGACTCTGCTGTGGACCAATGCCTTTTTTTCGATTGATAAAAAAACAGACTGTGATTGGGAATGGCCTATCTTGCCCTAAAAAATATCGCCATTTTGGCAAAGTGTTTGTTAAAGCATCCATTGCATACACTGCAAAATCTATTTTTGGATGCACGACAAAAGACCTGCCGCCTGCCAACGCATAACCCGCTGCCATCCCTGTTACAGAACTTTCTGATATTGGACAATCCCTAACGCGGTCTTTGCCATATTTTTCGGGTAGGTTATCTAATGTATGACCATGATAAAGAGGATGCCACACCCCTTGACCAAATATTTTCAAATCAGGCTGATCAGCCATTTCTTGATCAATGGCTAACTGAAATGCTTCTACGATATTCATTGATCAGCTGCTCCTAAAAATTTATATATATGTGAAACATCAGGACTAGGGTCTTTTTTAGCTTTATCCCATGCATCATTAACAACTGTTTCGATGTCTTTTTTGATACCATCAATCTCTTTTTTTGAACACCCAAACTGTCTTTCTAATGATTGCTCTAAGATTTCACATGGATCGATGTTAAATGAGGCCTTGAATTTACCTTTATCATAATGACCATATTTTTCGTTGATGCTTTGACCAACATGCTCACTCATCTTTAACGCGCGAACTTCTACGAAAGTAGGCAGTCTTGTTTCACGCATATATTTAATTGCCAAATCAAATGTACTCATTAAATCAAACGGATCTGAACCAATGGCCATAAAACTTTTGACCTCATGTGGGATTGCAAAACGTGTCATGTTTGCATTTGTTTGACGCTCATGAATTTTAAGATGCGATGCCATTTGATTATTAATACAAAGAAACATTGCGGGCACCTGCCAGGTAGCAGCTAAATTTAATGATTCACTGACAATACCTTCCTCACAGGCACCATCCCCAAAAAAACCAACAGCGATACCTCGACTCGGCTTTAATTTTAACGCTGAACCAACTGTCATTGGTACAATGCTACTGATGATAGAAGACGACCCAAGAAACCCTTTTTCAAGGCAAGATAATTGCATAGAACCACCCATCCCTTGGCTGCAGCCGGTTTTTTTACCCATAACTTCAGCAAAAAGTTTATATGGATTTTCTGACAATATTAAAAAACAAGCATGTGAACGATGTGAGCCATAAATGACATCACCATATGTTTCATGAGAAAAGGAAGCCGATAAGGCAGACATGACCAACTCTTGACCGATCATTAAGTGAATTGGGCCATACAAACCGTCAGAAGGTTTTGCATTACCTAGTTTTTCCTCAGTTGTTCGAACTAGATAAACGCGCTTAAATAAGTCAATAAGTGTTTCTTTTAAAAATTCATTGGTCATGTCTATATTATAGACAATGTATATGCTTTTTCAGTTTATCAAGTTTAAAACCAAACTCATCACATAGTTCTTGAATTTTATGTAACGCGTGAGACCTTTCACGCTCTCTTAATTTCAAAAATTTATTTTCGAGATGTTCTATCTCGTGCTTCAGCTTATCGTAATGAATTTGTTCAGATACTCTTCGAACACTATTCCTTGAATCAACTACTATATCGTCCATGTTTTTACCTCAATTTTACAAAGTTATAGTTTGCGATTTCAAATTTGTCAAAAAAATCATTTCTGTTATCTATATTTGTAAAATTGTATAATAATTTATGTGTTTTTTAACAGCTCACATCAGAAATTTAAAAATTCATAGCATTTAAATTTTGTGAATTAAATTTTTTATTAAGTCAATAAGCCTTTTAATTTTTTTAATCGCAATCATCTAATTGATACAATCGCCTCGACCTTTTCCAAGGATCGTCTTAATTATAAAATAAAAATAACGCTTTATATTGAAATTCTCCAACATTTTTAGCTCTAGTTCTAATTGATAATCAGGTGATTCTGTCCCTATTCGTTTGATTTGGGCTAAACCAGTAATACCAGGGCATACATTTGAAACGCCATGTTTGAAACGATTTTCAATCACTTTAAATTCTTGTTCGATGATTGGTCTTGGCCCAACAATACTCATATCACCTTTGATCACATTCCATAACTGAGGCAACTCATCTAGTTTAAACTTTCGAAGCAACCGACCAAATTTTGTAACATTTTCCCTGCCAACTAAATGTGATGGCAAAGACTTTGTAGAGATTTTCATTGTTCTAAATTTTACTAAGATAAAGGTTTTTTTATATTTACCAACACGAGGTTGAAACAACAAGGGCTTGCCTGTGTCAAATAATCCTAAAATATATATCAATACTAAAAGCGGCAATAATACCACAAGGCCGAGAAAAGACAAAACTATATCAATGAAACGTATCATAGATTTAAACTATTATAAAAAACATTACTTTTCAATGGTCCTATCAAAATAAGGTTAACTTGATTAATCAAATCTTTTTCTTATAGATATTATTACAGAAAATAAAACTATAC
The DNA here is from genome assembly GCA_029243665.1 of Gammaproteobacteria bacterium. Classification (GTDB taxonomy): domain Bacteria; phylum Pseudomonadota; class Gammaproteobacteria; order Comchoanobacterales; family Comchoanobacteraceae; genus JAURNZ01. Next base: position 5,104 of record JAQWRO010000099.1, on the reverse strand, counting down.
TAAATTTGAATTGCACTAACTTAGAGAAGGTTCAACTAATGAAACATCACTCGGATTATTGAGCTCCCAAAAGTTCCTGCCTTGGGCATCTACCTCTACACATTTGACAACACACCCATGTGCTAAAAATCTTAGCTGTTCTAAACCTTCTAAAGATTCTAGGTGACTTTCTTGCCAAGATAAATAATTCTTAAGAACTGATGGCTTGTATGCATAAACACCCACATGATGATAGAAATTGGGCAGATGCTCTGAAGCCAATACATTTGCATCACAATAAGGAATAACTTCTTTAGAAAAGTACAAAGCATTATGATGATAATCAAATACTGCCGTTGTACCACCAACAAGCCCTTTACTACGATCTTCTTTAAACTGCATTAGGGTTTTCAAATCCATCTTCAGAACGGGGGTTGCCATTTTAGCAGATGAGTCTAGCTGCATTGCATTAACCAAATCCGTCACAAACCAAGGTGGCGTTAAAGGTGCATCACCTTGAAAATTTATAATCACATCAGCATCAATATTTTCATTGATCATTGCCTGAGCACAACGCTCTGTACCGTTGCGACATTCAGGATCTGTCATGATGACACTTGCACCAAAACTTTTAGCAGCTGATTTAATTCTTTCATCATCTGTAGCCACATATACAGCATCAATGTTAGGTACACGCATAGCTGCATCCCATGCATGTTGTATCAGCGGCTTAGCAATACCTGAGGCACCCTTTAACGAATGCAAAGGCTTACCAGGGAAACGTGACGATGCATATCTAGCAGGAATGATGATCACAGCACTCATACAAAAACCTCTTGTTTCATAATAGCCTTAGGACGCTCGACACCAAACTGATCAAACGGATTAATATCAGCATGAAAACCCATAATTAATGTCACATACTCATACATTGCCACAAGCATCCCCATGCGCTTTGGATTAACATCATCTACAGACAAAATGGAGACTTGTTTATTATGGCTATGGAATGATTGATGCACGCTAAACTTATGAGTCATATTTAAATCTAAAACATCAGTTTCATCTGTCATCGCTTTATATTGAGCACATAAATGTTGGTTACTTGATTCATTGTCTATTTGGTTCAATGTCAATGCATGGAGCATAAAAGGCTCATGACTTTGATGCAAATATTGCATGGCCGCATGTTGCGCTTGATGCCCAGTCATTGGCATGATCATAGGACCTGGAACCTTTGCCAACCTTTCATTTTTCTGATTAAAAGGCTTCCCTAGACTTTCCATCATTAGTTGCTGAACATATGGGCCAAACCCATCTAATAAACTAGCATAAGTCAACATCCAAAGCGTTGGCTGTGAAAATTTATTCTGTTGCACTAAAAAGGCATTGGCCAACCGTCCAGGCAAAGTTTCAAAAACACTGTTTACATTTTGCTGCATATGTCTATCCATATAACAACCACCAGCCCTAAATTCATCTAGAACATGTGACCCGTAAGCGACTAGAATTGGGAAAATGACTGGCGACCAAATAGACATTCTGCCATTGATCTCATCATGCATCCATAAGGTTTCATGATCCAAAACCCTAAATTGAGATTGGGCATCTGAATTTGCGGTAATGAGTATTCGCTTATACTGATCCCAAATTTGGTTTATTGCCTGATAGGCCCAAACAACTTCATGTGTAGATCCAGATTTTGAAATATAAACAACTAAAGTTTCTTCACACTTTATGTTTGCTAAATCATTTTTCAGTATATTAATGTCACAGTGATCGATAAAGATTAATTTTGATTTTTGTAGCAAAGTTGTTTTAAATGCTTTATTCAAGCACTGAAGCCCCCATGAAGAGCCACCAACCCCAACACAAATAATATTTTTTATACCCTCATAAGCCTCTACTAGAGATAACATTTTATCATCTTGTGCCTGAAAGAACTTATTTACATCCGTTATATTATTGCCACCTTGCTTAAATTGTCTTTGAGCAACAAGCAAGGCACGTTTTTCTTCGGTAAAATTTACTTTCTGACCTTGCCATAAAGCATTTAGTCGTTCATAAACTTGTGCCTGATTTAAATGACAAGCATACCTTTCAGATAAGATTAAGGACAATCCGTTAAATGAATGTCTATTACCTGATAGTTGATTAAGTAAGGTGCTTTCACTCATGAGTGAGTCGCCTCTAAGTTGGCTACCCAGGCACGCATACCAATGGGCGTATATGAAATAAATCCTGATTTTTGCGCAATGTCAAAATTAAACATATTACGAAAATCCACAAGATGCGCCGTTTGCATTGAAATAGCAGTTTCCTCGAGACTGACATCATAGAATTCAGGCCAATGTGTTAGTACACATAATGCATCGGCATTTCTAGCAGCCTCACCAGCACTTTCGCACCATATTACATTTGGCAGCAAACCTTCCCCTTGGTTTTTACCTTGAGGGTCATAAACCACACATTTTGCACCTAAAGACTGCAGTTGTGGAATGATATTTAATGCAGGTGAATCGCGCATATCATCGGTTAACGGTTTAAAGGTCACCCCCCAAAAAGCAATGATTTTGTTTTGGACACCACCGTTAAATAACTTAAGTATTTTCTCATGTAAGGTATTTAAACGATGATCATTTACTTTAATGACTGTTTCTACAATTTCCTGATGAGCCCCTGCTTGTTGTCCAACATAAGCCATAGCCAATGTATCTTTAGGAAAACAAGAGCCTCCAAAGCCAGGACCGGCTTCTAAAAATTGACTGCCAATACGAGCATCTAACCCAATCCCTTTAGAAACCTGACTAACATCTGCGCCAACTTTTTCACATAGATTAGATACTTCATTGATAAATGATATTTTTGTGGCCAAAAAAGCATTGGCTGCATACTTAATCATTTCTGCAGACGCTAAATCAGTCAACATCAATTCACAATCATCTTTAAATGGATGATAAAGCTTTTCTAGTTGTTTGCTTGCGAAATCATCTTCAATACCGACCACAATACGATCAGGCTGCATAAAATCATCCATGGCTGAGCCTTCTCTTAAAAACTCAGGATTAGTTGCCATTGAAAAATTAACATGACAATGTGATTGAATCAATTTTTTTAATCTTGAGGCTGTCCCAATCGGCGATGTTGATTTGACCACAACAACCTGGCCTTCTTTTAAAAGTGGTGCAATGGATAAAGCAACCGCATCAACATATTTAAGATCTGGTGCTTGTGTGTCTGGGTTTGAAGGCGTACCTACAGCAATCATAATGATATCTGCATGCGCGACACCATTTTTCAAATCTGTTGTAAAAGAAATATGATTATTATTTAGGTTTTTCTCTAAAAGCACATCCAGGCCTGGCTCATAAATTGGCACAACCCCTGATTGAAGCGATTTAATTTTTTCTTCATCAATGTCTACGCAGCATACATGATGACCACATTCGGCCAAACAAACACCAGAGACCAAGCCAACATAACCTGTACCTATCACAGTTAAATTAAGATGGTTTTTTGTATTTTTTTCAACTTTCTTCATAGCTAATATTAGTAAAATAATTAGCTCTTATCTTAAATCAAATGACATATTTAAGCAATTTTATTATTTGCATTGAAACTTAATAAAAACGTTCAAATTGCCCGTTTGAAAAGCACATTGGTTACTGCATTCAACAAAACACTTCTCATTTTTAAATACTTTACACACCTTATTACATACGAAGAAAAAGGCATTATAACGCATGCCATAAGTACATATGACCTAAAGTCTCTATCAGCACCTGATTTTATCTTTAAGTAAGCCATCTTTTTTTTACCGACTGAAATCAGTCTTACGGCTTCGGCTCTTTCGATGTGATTTTTGAAAATCACCAATGCTTCTTGGTGTCCTGAAAAAAATTCAGGCATGGTTTCATATTTTCTTATCCATTCTTTTGTCTCAATATAAAACTTATCAGATTGAGCGTAAGTTAAATTGTCACCATGGGCACGCCACATGCCTAGCATTTCTTTAACTACTGCAAGCTTTGAAATGCGGCTTAATCTTAAAACCAAATCAAAATCAGCAATCATACTAAATTGAGCATCAAATGATGGTATCTCTAACCTATCAACAAATGATTTTCTTACAACTAGAACTGGCAAACAGACGAAATAGTTTTTCAACAATTCAGGGAAAACAAAGCCTTCTTCTGGGTATTTTTTCTGGAAATACTTTTTTTCGTGATGGCTACATTTCGTACAAGCATTAGAAATAACTAAACCAACTTCTGAATCATCAAACAATGGTATTTGATACTCTAACTTCTTAGGCATCCATAGATCATCTACATCTAAAATGGCAACGTAATCGCCTGTCACACACTGCCATGCATTTGCTCTTGCTTGACCAAGTGTCGTATGTTGATCTGAGAGAAAATATTTTAGGCGATCATCTGAATAAGATTTAAATACTTTCGCACTACCATCTGTTGAACAGTTGTCCCAAAAAATTAACTCCCAATCGGTATATGTTTGGTTAATGACACTTTCAATTGCCTCAGAAAGATACTTCTCGCCATTGAAACAATTCATAATGATACTTACTTTTGGTGTTGCTTTAGATGATGTCATAACTTCTTTTTTATTCCCAATAACCTTTCAAACTTATCCTTGCACCATATTTGGCAATGCATCCACCTCAAATGCATCCAATGGTAGCTGCTCAGACTCTGATGGGTCATGAGCCAAATCCGAGCAATTTGCTAAAATCACATCATCATCTGTAGCGCTATAGAAGGCATACCAAAGATTTGGGGGAATTGTAACCAGATTATAATCATTAGGCATCCCAACCAAGAGTTCAGAATAGCAACTTTCTGTTTTAGACCCATGTCTGAGATCAAGTATGATAAGCTTCAACTGACCAAAAGGTATCGCGAAATTCTGAGTCATTTGCGTATGACGCTTCCATCCTTTTATAAAACCAGCATTGACTTTAGAAAAATAAATCTCGCCAAACTGAGTAAAACAAGGATGATCCTTTCGAAGCATATGCATGACAGCACCTCTTTCATCTTCAAAGATTTTCAGTGGATGAATATCAACACCTACTATGCTGTCTGAGTGCTTGTACACCATACAT
>JAQWRO010000048.1 GCA_029243665.1 Gammaproteobacteria bacterium | reverse complement strand
CAATAATACCATCAATGTCATCATAAAATTCATAAAAAGCAGTGCTATTATACAACCGATAACTACAAATCCTTCTTGAAGCACAGACTTTAGAAAGTTAAGCAATCCATTGCCTAATTGATCAGACTGATATAATAATTTTGTTGTCAAATCACCCGTGGATTTTTTTTCTACATCAGAAATCTTCACTGAAAGTAACTTGTCATATAAAAGATTTCTAATATCCATGATGACATTACGTCCGAACTTAAAAATCCAAACTTCTGCTACATAATTAAATAATGAACGACAGACAACCAGCAAGAGAATACCTGAAATAATTACTGCAGGTGTAAACTCAGAAGATATGTGATGTCTATCCGTACACTGCTTAATTAGGTAAAGAAATGATACATCTAATAAGCTAGCAAGCGTACTAGCAACAACAGCTATAAAAAATAGTTTGTAATGTTTTTTTGAAAATAATATTAATCGCTTAATGACATTCATGAAGCTTTTTGCTTTTCAAGCATATCCACATACCTAGCATCAAAATCAATCGGACTTAAATGTAAGGCTGGATAACCACCTTTAACAATACAATTTGCAACAGTTTCACGTAGATATGGAAATAAAATATTTGGACAAAAACTATTTAACAATTGCCCCATTTGCTTTTCATCAAACCCTGCCAATTTGAATAAACCCGCCTGTTCTATTTCGACCACAAAAACAGTCTTATCTTCAACAGAAACAGTTACTTTCATGTTTATTGCTATTTCATGAAAATTTTCATCTACTTGTTTAAAAGTATTATTTAAATCAGCTGAAACATTAGGTCTCCAATCTGTCTTTAAGTCATATAATGGTAGAATTGCTTCAAAAGATAAATCTTTAATATAAATCTGGTTTATTCCAAATTCTTGATTGGGTTGAATTTCTTGTGACATAAGGTGCTCCTTTATAATAAATCGTCTAATCTATTTGCTTCTACCAATTGTTTTAAATCGTCAAAACCACCTACATGATGGTCATTAATGAAAATTTGTGGGACCGTTCTTCTTTGTGAACGCTCGAGCATTTTAGTCATTTTCTCTTCATTCGTGTCCACACGAATTTCAGTATAGGCTAAACCTTTATCTTTAAATAATGCTTTTGCCTGATCACAGTATGGACATAATTGTGTCGTATATATTTCAATCATGATATCTCCTTTTTATCTGTAGGCAAGCTTTGTGACGTCCAGACATCAAAACCACCTTTTAAATATAATTGCGCTTCTTTTTGAGCAATTTTCAAACTTTCTGAACCATTTTGACAGTAATAGATATATTTTGTTTTCTTATTAGACTTTATTTTTGGTTTTTTTAGCTCATCAATATGTTTTGCACCAATAATGGCATCTTCTTTGAAATTCTTTAAGGTGCGCGTATCGACCCAAATATAACCTGCATCATTTACTTTCAAAATACCCTCATTACATGTCACAGCATTTTTGGTTTGATTAAACTCTAATGATTCCAGAATTACAATGGCAATAAGTACCACAACTACTATGGATACTAACCACCAATAGTGTGTTAAAAATGTTAAAATTTCCATAATTAAAATTATACGTGATAATTTACTAAGTTTGAAGTAAATTAATAATTATGATGATTTATATATTGACTTTAACTGTGATTGCTTTTCAAGCACTTATTACATACAAACTTTATACTCAACCAAAGCCCCTTAATAAGGATCAAAATGTATTATTGATGCAACAACAACTATTACCCTTATTTAATCAAAATACTAAGGAGATTCGTGATCAACTCGAACTACTTTTAAGACAGCAAATCAACTTCCAAGGAGAACAGTTTAAAAAAATCATGCAACTCACAGATCAACAATTAAAACAAATATCAGGACAAGTTGATCGAAGACTTGGAGAAGGATTTGATAAAACATCTGAGGTTTTTAACAACGTGATCAAACGACTAGCTGAGATTGATACAGCCCAAAAAAGAATCCAAGAGCTATCATCTGACATCATTACCCTAAAAGATATATTGAACGATAAAAAAGCTAGGGGCACCTTTGGTGAAATTCAATTGCATCAACTTATAAGAAATACCATTCCCGAAAAACATTTTAAATTACAAGCAACATTATCTAACCAAAAAAGAGCCGATTGCTTATTGCTACTACCTGAACCAACAGGCAATATCGTTATAGATGCTAAATTTCCACTTGAGAACTATAGAAGACTGCAGGAATCACCAGACAATCTGAAAATAAAATCACAATTTATACAAGACATCAAAAAGCACATTAACGACATAGCAAGCAAATACATCATTGCAGGTGAGACAGCAGAAAGTGCCATTCTATTTATTCCTGCAGAATCTATATTTGCTCAAATTCATGCCCAACTCCCTGAGCTTGTTGAGTACTCTCAATCGCAAAGAGTCTGGCTAACATCCCCAAGCACACTAATGGCAATCTTAACAACTGCAATGGCAGTCATCAAAGACGTTGAGACACGTGAGCAAGTTCATTTAATTCAAAAACATATTCAAATGCTTTCTGCTGATTTTCAACGGTTTCAGAAACGTATGAATGATTTAGCCAGGCATGTTCAACTTGCTTATCAAGATATAGACCTTGTACATAAGTCATCAAGCAAAATCACACAAAGGTTTGAAAAAATTGAGAAAGTTGATTTCAACTATGATTCAATAGAGTAATAATTAATAAAATTTATTAAAATTAGTTGTTTTCTTAAGCTCATGTGGGTAGAATCTTCAATGTTATGGCTAATGACTTACAAAAGATGGATATTCAAAACACTCCGAATACAGAGAGTTCAGACTCTTTTAATTCATTTTATGAACCCATCCAAATTGATGATGACAATAGAAGTATTGATTCATATTTCTTAGAACAAGATGAAGTGATGGATTATGATATTCCAACCCCTCAGATGTATGATGAGTTAGAGTCAAACAACTTATTCTCAAATTTATTTTTAACTTACCCAAACAGTCAGAACACTGAAGGGCTTACTGACAATGAAACACTTTCGCCTCAATCAACAGAAAATAACTTAATTCCCTCATCTTTATCTTCAAGTTTAGATTCACAAAACTCTGAAATAACCATTGAATCCATTCAGGGCAACACTCAAACTGGTTTGGATTTTCTTAGCTCTAAGGAAAGGGTTCAATCACCTGAACATCAAGATAAATATTTTACAGAGCTTTCTAAGATTCAATTAAATGTTTTTTTTAATTCTTTTGTAAAAGAATCTCTCAATTCTAACTGCAATCTTATTTATTATTTTAACATCGAAAGCCACGGCAAACTCATTCGATCAATGGCATTATCTGAAAAGATGAATGACTCTTTACGTACTGAATACTTTACTCAAATTGAAAATTTATTCAGTGACCTATTTAGCAGAATAAAGCACCTTTACTACTTGCATAAAACAAACTTGTTTAACGAACTAAATGATTTAAAAGAACTATTTGATACAAGTGACGTTAAATTAAGAATAATAGAGACAGAAAACACCATTAATCAGCTCGATGATATATTCTGGGATAACATGTCAGCTATTATTCAAGAAGCTTCTAAATTTAAATTATATCAACTTATTAATGATAACATTGATTTTTTTCCTAAAAAGGATCAATCATTAAGCTTAAGATTAGAAATACCAAATAAATATCTATATAAACATTTACCAATGGTCGTGGATGCCCTCAAAAACAAACCGTGTCAAATCATACAATTAGTTGATACACACTATGTCCTACTTAACATAGCTGAAAAAACTCGACGCAAACATCGATATTTTGAATGGATAGATGTAGATAATATACTTCTCGAGACATTTCTTTTTGTTGGAGTCAGAAGATATCATGCACTTAATAATATTAGGAATTTTAGTTCTGTAATGAGGCCTCCAAAGTGCGTGCCGATTAGCGTCTTTGGTCTATATCACATCCGCTCACCAAAAATATTCACTTTTCAAGCAACCTTACCTGAACCGAAAAGTGAAATAAATATAATTTCTTCCCATCCTTCACCTGCAACCATTCATGAAGATCTAAACACAACAGATGATTCAGTTACTTATGATTACCCAGAATCAGATAGTGACGAAGATGGGATATTTAGAGTAACTTGTAGCTCTGGAAACAATATCTTTGCTTCACCACAAAATAAAATCTCTTCTAAAAGAAATCACCTTGTTACAATTTCACCAGAAGAGAAAACTGAATGTGCTAAAAAGCGACAAAAACAAGATCAGTGTGACATATCGCTATTTAGATTCAATGATCACATAAGTAGTACAATTCATGCGGTTACACCTGATAAAGCTCAAGTAGACACTTTAAACATAGTTAAAAAGATTGACTATTAGCCTACTCGCTTCCGTATAATCTGTGTTCAATTTGCTCAATAAATTTTTTAATTCTATTATTTTTTGTTGTATCTAACACTTCTTTAACATCGCCTTGTGCAACAACACGTCCTTCTTCAATAAAAATCACCTGATCAGCCAAATGTCTTGCTAAATTAATTTCATGCGTCACATAAATCATTGTAACGCCTTCCTCTGCGAGTGATTTAATTGTTTCAAGTACTTCGAATGACATTTCAGGGTCAAGTGCTGCAGTAGGTTCATCTAATAATAATACTTCTGGCTGCAGACACATTGCTCTTGCTATAGCCACCCTTTGCTGCTGTCCACCTGATAACTGTCTAGGAAAGGCATTGACAAAATCATTCATTTTAACTTTAGTCAAATATGCTTGGGCAATCTCATAGGCATCTCTTTTTTTCAAGTTAAGCACACGTTTAAGTGCCAAAGCACAATTATCCAATACCGATAGATGGTCAAATAAATTATATTGTTGAAAAACCATGCCAATTTTTTTTCTAAGTTCAATCTTTGATATTTTTTTAATGTCTTTACCATTAAAACAAACTAGTCCGGCATCATATTCATTAAGTAGGTTAAGTGTTTTTAGCAAACTTGACTTACCAGAACCCGATGGGCCAATTAAGACTGAGCAAGATCCTGTTTGAAATTGACAACTCACATCTTTTAAAATTTCTTTACCGCTCAAGCTTAAGGATAACTGATCAATAGTTAATAATGGCTTCATGTTTTCTTTGCCTCATATTTAGAAAATGTTTTAAATAAATAATGACCATATTCATGCATGATGGTTGCTACAATCCAAAAAAGAATTAGAACCATCATGTAAATTTTTATGCTTTCATCATAATGTTCTGGGAAATCAAGATAATTTAAAGCGATATTCATTAAATCAAAATAACCAAATAACAATACCAAACTTGTTTCTTTAAACAAACCAATGTAAACATTAAATGCCGCAGGGATTGTATCTATGACTACTTTGGGCACCAGAACATAAACATATGTCTTTAAAGGCGACATACCCAACGCATATGCCCCATCAAAATAAGCCTTAGGAATAGATTGAAAACCACCCCTGAAAACTTCTGCAAGGTATACACCCGCAAACAAACTATAAATCATCCATAACGTAATTATTTTTGGCATCATCCAATAAGCAGGAACCATATCTGCACCTACGCTTAAAATAAAAATCATCAAACCAATCAATGGCACACCTCTAACTGATTCGATGATGACCGTTGCAAATATTTTCAAAACAAGAAGTGTGCTTTGGAACCTAAGCACTGCAAATAGAAGTGCCAATATAAACGTCATTGGCAAACACATCAGGGTTAGAACGACATTAACCATTAATCCTGTTGGCCAACCATCTTTGATGTTTAGTAAAATAAATGCAAATATTAACACCCAAACAAGTAAAGCCATAAACTTATTATTTTTAAGCAGTGTATATTGTAATATTGCAAAAAACAGGACAAATATCGAAGGCGTAATAAATTGACCAAATCCAAATACAAACCGCCTCAAAACTTCAAAATCTGGGGCTATTATAAACAATACTGTTACTGCAACAACAACTTTAATAATAAATGTTGAATTTAATTTATATTGGCTCATGCTTTCTCATAAATAAAAATTGACAAAATAAGCACACACTTAAATAAATACACATCATGAGCGAGACACAAATCAATGTTTGACCAGTTGAATTAATAATCGTGCCCGTTAATACATTCATTAATTCAGGATATCCGATCAACATACCAATAGATGTATTTTTCATAATAGTAATATATTGATTGATTAACATTGGACGCATTGATTTTAATGCTATTGGGTATATGACTAACTTAAACTTATCTTTGTCGTTTAAACCTAAAGCTATGGCAGCGTCATCAATGGCATTTGGAACGCTTAATAATGATGCTTTTACAATTTCTGCAATGTAAGAAGCTGTATAAAAAGTTAGCGTAGTATATAGTGCGAGCCACTCAACCGACATTGTAAAGTAATGTGAATGACTAAAATTGAAATATATGAAACTCATCAGCAAAAAAGATAGACTCATACCAAAGGCACGTTTGAGAAATAGGAAATATATGCCAACAATCAGATAAAAGAAACTTAAGATAAAAAACAAATTGCCTGTATAAATACTCAACGATTGAATACTAACCTTTACGAACCCATCATAATAGATATGTTCTGTTTGTGGCATTAGATAAAACACACCAAAATACCAAAAGAATAATTGCCCAACCAAAGGTGTGTTTCTAAACACATCAACATAACTTGATGCAAACCACTGCAACTTATATTTAGGATAGGCAGACAGAATCCCAAATAGAAAACCAAACACAGTTGCAGACATCATAACTGACATACCCAAAATAAAGGTATTAACAGACGCAATTAAAATAGCATACCACGTCGGATCTTTAGGACTAAAAGGCAGCCAATGGTCACTGATGAAAAAATTTGCTGATGATGACAAAAAAGTCCAAGTGTTAGATACCTGATACCCTAACGCATTTATTTTCCAATTGAAATATAGCCAGCTGATAATTAATACTATAAAAGCTAGTGACAATAATTCATAAAACCAATGAATTTTTTGTCTTTGATAGATATGCATCTTTCGAGCATAAGAAATTTTTAATCACATTGCAATCTTATCATTAATTAAAGCTGGGTGAGTACATCATACCACCCTGAGACATAAGTTTATTATTATTTCTTGGAATATTAAGAGGTTTAGTTAAATTTCTAGAATATATTTCACCATAATTACCTACTGCATTGATCACCTGGTACAACCAATGATCAGGCAAATATGACATTGTAAGCGACATAATGCCCATTTGTTCATTGAAATCTGATAGCGTTAATTGTTTAGATGCAATGGTTGCTTGTGTAATATTTTTTTGTTCAGATAATACCAATGCATAATGCATCCATTGAATAAGCTGATACAAATCAATATCACTTTGCCTGACCATTAGTCCTAAGGGCTCTAGTGCGATGCTTTCATCAAACACATTTGCCTGCTTAGGTTTAGGAAGTTCATTCTTAAAGACATATAAACTTGAACGATCTCCAGCCAATGCTTTACAACGCCCAGAGGCAAGTGCACGCACTGCTAATTGTCCGCGACTCATCACCAATGGTTTATAATGCCAGCCTTGTGTTAATGCATAATGATACAAGTTTTGTTCGGTAGTACTTCCTGAAACTAGACAAATTGTTTTCCCGTCTAAATCACTTAATTTTTTTATATTTAAATTATAAATTAGCACAGCCTCGTCGTCGAAATAATGTGTTACAGGAAACATGCCAGATAATTGAGTCGCTCGTGTATAATTAATAGAAATAACCCGTGCCAAAACATCAACCTGTTTCATATTCAATGCTAAAAACTGCATTTGATTTGTTAAGGGAATGAACTTTACTTTATTTGGATCATTAAAGATAGCAGCAGCAATTCCCCGACAATAATCAACCTCAAAGCCTGCCCACTCACCTTTTTCATTCATAAATGAAAAGCCAGGTAAACCTGTAGTTACACCACAATTAAGAACACCTCTTTTTTTGATTTCAGGAATAATGTTTGCTTGAATAGTTTGTATTAAGCATAAATAGATAATTAGCAACCAACGCATAAAACGAACATACCATCTTTTAAAAATACCTGCAATTAAAAATGTGCTTATGTTATGATGCATCCATGACAAAAGACAATATAACCATCACAGATCAAGCATATACATCAGAGTTAGCTGAGTCCATTGAAATTGGTATCACTGACTTTGTAGATAAATTTATTGCAACACATGCAAAAAAAATTGAAAAGTTTATGATTTCAAAAGATCTATGGCAATCTTTAGGTGATTTTGGATTACTTGGTGTTCAAGCTCCAGAGGTCTACGGCGGCTTAAATCAATCCTATTCTTTGCAAGCCAAAACCATCGAGCAGATCAGTCAACACTCCCCTGCTATGGGCCTTAGCTACCTTGCACACAGCCATTTGTGTATGCACCCTATCATTCAACATGGTTCCCCCGCACAAAAAGATTTTTGGCTTCCTCAACTCATTAACGGCAAAACCATCGGTGCTATAGCCATCAGTGAGCCAAATGCAGGCTCTGATGCTTTAGCAATGAAAACGACAGCTGAACTCAAAAAAAATAATTATTTTTTAAATGGGCAGAAAATTTGGATTACAAATGGACCCGATGCAGGCGTTGCTGTTGTTTACGCGAATACAAATCCTAAACAGAAATACAGGGGTATCACAGCGTTTATTGTTGATTTAACAAAACCTGGTGTTACTAAAAGTGAACCCATTGAAAAATTAGGCATGCGCGGCTCTAAGACGGGTTCATTGTATTTCAATAATGTTAAATTAAGCCAAGATGACGTCCTAGGCTCTGTAGATGAAGGGTTATCTATTTTAATGGATGGTCTTAATATTGAACGCGTTATGTTGGCAGCAGGCCCGTTAGGCATTCAAAAATCTTGTCTGAAGACAGTACTTGAATATACAGCACAACGTGAACAATTTGGCAAATGTCTTAACCAATTTCAATTAACTCAGGCCAAAATTGCAGATATGTATACCTCTATTGAATCATCTCAAGCCATGCTAACTGAGGCATTCAACAGAATCAATGAAAACACATTAACTAATGCTTATGCAGCGAGTGTTCACCTACATTGTTCTCGTGCAGGGGTTGCAACCAGTATGGAAGCCATTCAGTTGTTAGGTGGCAATGGTTATACTGAGGACTACCCTGTCGAAATGCTAATGAGGGATGCAAAATTATTCGACATTGGTGGTGGCACAAATGAAATCAGACAAATGATTATTGCAAAAGAGATCATTAAAGACTTTAAGAATAAACTTTAATTTGATATAGTTTTATACTATGCCGAGATGGCGAAATAGGTAGACGCGCCAGATTCAAAATCTGGTGGTGGCAACACCGTGTCGGTTCGATTCCGACTCTCGGCAATTTCGCTAAGCTGGTTCAGCTTCTTTTAAAAGCCCTAGCTCTCTTAACCTTTCTTTTAAGTAGTCATTGGCTCTAGGATATTGATCTGACAACTTTACATCATCATGTGGATGCAGAAAAAGTGGCATTGCATATCTGGGCACAGTTAAATCGATCGGATTAATCACGCGATGACACGTTGAAATCAAATACTTCCTGGTTAGTTCTTGTAACATATCCCCAATGTTAACAACGACTTGATTCGATTTAGCATCTACTGGATACCATTGACCATCGATTGTTTTAACCTGAAGCCCTTCTGCTGTACCCGGGGGTAAAATCGTGATTAGATTAATATCTTCATGTGCAGCTGCACGAATACCATCAGTATCCTCACAATCATTGAGCGGTGGATAATGGATAATCCGAAACAATGTGTTTTTCGTAGACACCATATCGCTCAAGGGTCGATCAAAATGTGCTTTAATTTCATTCGGCAAAGCTTGTTCAACCCATTTTAATAATGTACTTGATAAATTAAACAGCATGTTAAAAGAGTCATCCGTCACCTGCTTAATATTTTCAGGGCATGGTTGGCCTTTATAATAATGATAAAATTCTTTGAGATCTTTTTTTTGTGCATCTTTTGCTTTCTCTGACAAACTTTGATCAATCCAACCAGCACCAGATTCACTATCATATACATAGTCTGTGTCAGGGTTTTTAAAAAAACCACGCCATGCAGCAAAACATTGCTGTAATAAATTAAAATCTACTGGAGGTAAGTTGATGATTGCAAAACCAGTTTCTCTGAAAGATGAAACTAATAAAGTGGGTGCATTTGGGTCATTAAAATCGATGGTTTTGATCATAAACTAAACTCCTCATATGTTTGGTTAATCCACGCAGGGGTTACAGGTCCAATAAACCGTTTTTGAATTACACCCTTCGCATCGATAAATAAAGTTTCGGGCGTGCCATAAGCACCTAAGTTAATAATAAGCTTACCCCTAGGATCATTCACTAAATGCGTATAAGGATTACCGTGTTGTTTCAACCAAGGTGATGCTGTTGAAAGGTTATCATTATACAAGACACCCACTACATTCATTTTATGATGTGCGCTAAACTGCATCCAAACAGGATGTTCTACAGCACAACTACTGCACCACGTTGCCCAAATGTTTAAAAAATATGGTTTGCCAATTAGATCTTCATCTGTAAAAGGTGACTTATCTCCAACATTTAAACCTTTGAAATGGGGCATCGATTGATGCATGATGGGTGATTTAATCGCAGAAGGATTTTGATGTAGACCGATATATAATAGCATCATAAATGCTAATAATATTGCGGTTGCTATAATGGGTTTTATTTGATTAAGATGCATACCTTTTGTTCCTCATAGATAATATACCACCTGCAGCCATAAGAAAACCACCTAACCAAATCCAACGAGCAAATGGCTTAAATTGCCACCTGATTAACCAAGCACCATCCCCAATACTCTGACCAACATTGACGTAATAATCGCCCCAAATAAATGGTGCTATACTTGCGTGAGGCAAAGGTGTTTTAGAAGCTGTATACACCCTATACTCTGGATGTAAATCAAAGTTAAAACCATTTTTAGTATGAAAACTTAAATACATTTTCATCGCCCAAAAATTATCTCCTTCATAACTTGCAGCTTTTTTCCAAGTCACAGCAGTTTGGTTACTTGTGACCGTCTCACCAAGCTTCATGCTAATGATGTGCTCCTCACTGAATTGTGAAGTTAATGTAATGCCAAGTGCAGTGACAATGAAACCAAGATGTGCAATCAACATTGGCAGTCTTTGAAAATTTAATTGTAACCAATGCTGTCTATGCATTAAAATTAACCAAAAAATCAAAGTAAGCGAAAGCATCGCATGAAAATGTAATTGCGTTGAAAAACAAAATGAAATTGCTAATGCTATTAATAATGCTGCTAATATCACCTTAATTTGTACACGCCATTCCCAGTTAAGGCCAAACCAGTTTGCTTGAACAGCAAGTCCCATCAAAACCATTAATAAAATGACTACTGGCCAAAGTACCGAGTTAAAATATGGTGGCCCAATAGAAAGTGGATCATTGGTTATAAACTGATAGAGAATTGGAAATAAAGTTCCTAATACAACCACCATCATGGCAAATAGAAACATAACATTATTAAACATCAATAATTTAGGCTTGGCATGCCAATCAAATGTATCTAATGAACTTTGCCTTTGATATGTTTTTAACAATACAAATAACGACACACATAAAACAACACCTAAAAAACCGAGTAAATAGATGCCCCTAGTAGCATCGACGGCAAATGCATGCACAGAAATCAAAATGCCTGAACGAACTAAAAAAGTCCCTAACAAACTTAAAATAAAACCAAAAATTGCTAATAAACCTGCCCAATGCGTAAAGTCAGGTTGTCTTTGAGCAAGAATTAAAGAATGAATGAGTCCAACACCAACCAACCAAGGCATGAATGAAGCGTTTTCAACCGGGTCCCAAAACCACCATCCGCCCCAACCTAGCTCTCGATATGCCCATGCACTACCTAAAACAATCCCTACGGTCAATGAGGCCCATGCAGCCAATGCCCATGGCCTTGCCCATGCCGACCATTTTGGGCGATCTTCTTTTGACAACATCCCAGCAATCGCACAAGCATAGACCACTGAGAAACCCACATAACCCATATATAACATGGGTGGATGAGAAACCATCCCAGGGTCTTGTAGTAATGGATTTAGATCAGCACCATCTAATGGGGTGATTGGCAACACTAAAAAAGGATTAGACGTTACAATCATAAACCATTCAAAACCAGCTGCAATCACGCATAAGATACCAATGCTTAATCGTAAGTAAGTTTGACTCATTGGGCCAGGATACAGAATCATCACAATCATCCACAAAGATAGAATACTGACCCATAAAAGTAACGACCCTTCATGCCCACCCCAAACAGCACAGATCTTGTAAATCAATGGTAAAGCCGAATGAGAATGTTGTGCAACGTATGCGATAGACCAAGTATCGGTTATAAATCCGTATGTCAAAATCAAAAAAGCAGCAAGCAATAAAAGACCGTGACAAACAACCCAAGTTTTAAGTGCATTAAACGCTTCAGGCTTTCTGCAAATACGAATCAAATACAGCGATAAAAAACCACATGACAAAAGAGTTAAATAACCACTGAATGCAATGATCATTGTTTCACCTTGGGTGGAGTATAATTTTCATCATGTTTAGCCAGCACAAGAGATGCTTGCAAATAATTAGACTGCCATTGCCCTTCCACAATAACCCCTTTCCCTTCCTGAAACAAACCTGGCAAGAGCCCGTTATACTTAACTTTGGTTTTTGACTTGGTATCGGTAATGATAAATTCAACATCACCATTTTTTTTATAGATCACAGAATCCTTCGCAACTAGCCCACCAACTTTAATCATTCGATATAACTCATTAGGTGATTTTTGAGCAAGTTCAGTTGGAGTCAAATATAAATTAATATTTTTATTCAATGCAGTAATGATTAGAGTAACACCCGTACCTACCAGCAAAATAATCAAAACCATGTATAAAAATCTACTTTTTATGGTTTCATTCATTTAATTGCCATCATTTTTACATTTTTTTGAGTAATGCCAACGCATAAACATAGCATAACCTAATAATGTAAAAGCTGAAAGAGCATATGTCGCTAAAACATAACTATTCATGGATTTTTTTTCTCTCTACCCATTTTTTATGACGGCAATGAATTAATAAATCGTTTCTAAGCGTTAAAAGTACTAAAACGATGGTGATAAAGAAATACACAAATAAACAAATCATCAAAGCCCACAGCATCTGCCCATCCATACTCGGCTTTGCAAACTTAAATAATGTTGGTGGCTGATGTAAAGTTGCCCACCACTGAACTGAAAAATGAATGATTGGCAAATCAATTAAACCAATCATTGCAAAGACTGACGCATATATTCTGGCTTGCCTCTCAGGTTTAACTGATAACCGCACCAAAAGATAACAAACGTAGATCATTAACAGCAACAATTGTGATGTTAAACGAGCATCCCAAATCCACCAAGTGCCCCACGTTGGCATCCCCCAAATAGCACCAGTAACAAGTGATAAAGCAGTTAGAATTGCACCTACTTTTGCTGTTGCAAGGGTTAAATAATCAAATATCAAGACACGCGACACCAGAAAACAAGCTGAACACAAGCCTATGAAGGCATAACACCCGAGTGACATAGCAGCAGCCGGTACATGCACATAGATAATGCGATAAACCTCTCCTTGTTGTACGTCCGTGGGCGCTAGGTACAAACCACTCATCAAGCCAAAAAAAAGCAGTGGAAACAGCGTATAAAACAATACACTGCCCCACTGCTCACAAAAATCAAACCAAGTTTCTGGTTTCAATAAGTTTATTAAACTAGTCATTCATCCTCAAAATGCATTTGCTGGGGGTAATAGTCATCAAAATTTGAAACACCTGTATCAGCAATGATATCTTTATCTAAGCATACTTTACCCGTAAATTGTTTTGAGGGTTGTTGCACCAAATGAATGGCTGCATCTGCTAATAACTTCAAGGAAAATGGCTCTTCATTAGGCTCATTTAGGGCAAAAAACTCTTGCTCATGTTGGTCTACAGGACATTTAGGCCATATGCCATTAACGGCTATGCCATCTTGGGCAAATGATTTAGAAAGTAAAGTTACCATATTAGACAAACAACCACGTGTAAAACCGTAAGCAAAATGACTTGCGCCCCGCGCCTGCAACTCCTCGAAACGAGGTGCCAAACATAATACATGTGGATTATCTGACTCTTGCAAAGCTTTTTTTGCAAGGGTAGCTATTAACATAGCACTACGAACATTGATTTGATGAAAAAGATCATAGCCAACCATATCAAACTGGCTATTTTCATTACTGGGGTTTACACCGGCTGCATTAACACAAATATCTATTTGACCAAATTGCTCTATGGTTTGATCTATTGCACGTTGGACTTGATCGTCATATCGAATATCTGTTTGTAAAGCAATGGCATCGGAACCAAGGGCTTTAATTTTATCAACCATTGTAAAAATTGTATCTGAATTAGACGCATTTTGGTGAACTACTTTAGAAACCAGGGCTATTTTGGCGCCCATTTCAGCAGATTTTAGAACAAATTCCTTTCCAAATCCTTTTGTTGCGCCAGTAATAAATATTACTTTATCTTTTAATACAGTCATTTCTTCTCCTATTAAATTTTTTTATCATTAAACCTTTTTTTATAAAATAAAACAAGTCATTTAGGCTTAAAACCTAGTAAGCCTTTTCATACATTGACTTATGGTTTACACAATAAACTTTTTCCATCCCATGTATCAGGCGACTGAATCGAGAGCATATCTAACAATGTTGGCGCGATGTCACACAAACTCCCCTTCAATCTTAATTTGTGTTGTGTATTGGTAATAAAAGGGACCGCCGAACATGTATGCGATGTCACAACCTCACCATTCTCCGGTCGTTTCATCCATTCTGCATTCCCATGATCCGCTGTAATAATCATTTGATAACCATGCTTTTCGCTGGCTTCAATGAGTTTTCCTAAACAGATATCAATGGCCTCAATGGCTTTAACAGTTGCATCAAAATCACCCGTGTGACCTACCATATCTGCATTTGCAAAATTAGCAAAAATACCATTAATGCCTTGCGTCATTGCATCAACAATTTTATCACACACTTCAAAAGCAGACATTTCTGGCTTTTCGTCATATGTTGCAACCTTTGGTGAATTAACCAAAGCGCGTTGCTCATCTATAAATGGTGATCTTCTACCCCCATTTAAAAAATAAGTAACATGTGGAAACTTTTCAGTCTCAGCAATTCTAATTTGAGTTAATTTCTCTTGTTCAAAAACAGAGCCCAAACAACTATCTATGGTTTTTTTTGTAAATAATACTGGCACATCGCACCCATAGTCTGTCATACACAACACGTTAGCACTTGTTTTAATACGATCAACAAGCTGAATCATGCGATCTGGTCTAAAGTTTAACATCACAACTAAATCATCTTTATTAATTGAGTATGACTCAAACTGAGCAGGGACAATAAATTCATCTGACTGACCATTTTTATAACTAAATTCAACATATTTAGATGGTTTGATTTCAAGCTGACTTGTCAGACCTTTTAACACATCCATATACTGGTCAGTACGCTCCCAACGCTCATCTCTATCCATTGCATAAAAACGACCCGATAAGGATGCGATACGATGCTTGACATTGTTTTTAATTTTTCTTTCTAATTGTTTGATGTCTTGATCTGCAATTTTTTGAGCAGTATCTCTTCCATCTAAAATAGGATGTAAATATACATTACAATCTTTTAAGTGATCTATCACTGCATGCCAATGATTCAAATGTGCATGCACACCACCCTCAGAATACAAGCCAACCAAATGGATTTTTTTAGGCTTTAATAAATCAATTTGAGATTGTAACTTAGCACCAATTTCTTTGGAGTGACAGGCATGATTAATACGAACCAAGTCTTGTTGAATGATTTGACCAGAACCAATATGCATGTGTCCTACCTCAGAATTCCCCATTTGACCTTTTGGTAAACCAACCGAATTTCCTGATGCAGATAACAAGCTTAAGTCATGGCTTTCAAGCAAGTGATCCCAATGAGGTGTATGTGCTTTTTTAATTGCATTATATCGAGCTTCTTTGCGATACCCCCAACCATCTAGCACAATCAGCGCAATTTTTTTTGAATGATCAGTACTCATTAGCTTCTTCCTTTATATGGTTCGAATCTTTTGGGATCCCACTATGGAATCTAAAACAAGGGTCTGGCTGAGCCAACCAATGGGCTTCATGCCTAGACAATTCTTTTAAACGAATGGAGGTATCCTCGTTAGCAATCACATTGGCCATCTCAATAAATGTTGTACAATGCCTTGCCTCAGCATCGTGTAGTTTAGAGTAATATTGACCAATGTCTTTAGGCAATAAAGAAGCCAATAGCCCAAGACGTTCGCATGACCTAGCTTCAATAATGGCTGCAATTAATAATTGGTCTATTAAGCGTGACTGAGGATCATCTTGAGAAACACAAGCAGCTAAATGTGTTGCATAACCGCCAGATTTCAAACCTCTAAAAGTGATTTTTCTTTGTTTAAGAAAACGTAACACTCGCTCAAAATGAACCATTTCTTCTCTAACAATTTTGGATAATTCAGTGACCATGTTTGGCAAATTTGGAAATTTAAAAATCAGCGTCATGGCATTTTGAGCTGCTTTTCTTTCACAGTGCGCATGATCAATCAATAAGAGATCTAAGTTATTGACTGCTTTTTGCAACCAAAGGTCGTTAGTACTGACGCTCAGGACGTCTTTATAATCAACAATCGTATCGTTCATACATTCTCAAAATTATATGCTAAGCATAGTATCTGAATTGATTTTAAAATGCAGCCCTTATTTTTAACATTTATGACAAAACATTCAATTCTCTACTATAATAAGCAAAGTGTTTTAAATGGAATTAAACATGGTAAAAAAGGTTAATGGCAATATTTTTTCAAAAGCTTGGTTATGGATGACTATTTGGCTTGCATTTATATTGAACGTATTTCAAAGGTCCAATACTACCCAAGCTCAAGCAAACTATGAATCAATCACTATAACTTTTGAGCCATCACCAGCCATCAAAGCCTCAGCACTTGATATACTAAACACAAATAAAACAAGTACTCCAGACACTTTAGATGACATCCAAGCATTCAGACAAACAATGGAAAACCAAGTATTGAATCATTTGGTAGAATATATAATTGATACCCATAACGATCATCGTCTTTCACTTTATGCTTATGAAGAAATACTTGACCGCTTCAAAAACTTAAAAGAATCCAACCCAAATATTGATGCAGTCATTGAGCAAGAACAAGTTTTTATTTTACTTATGCTTAATTATACTTTATCCAACATCGAAACACTTGAAAACATACCCACCCTAGAAACTCATGATGAAGAAGATAATGAAAGCGAACGATTATTTTCAGAGTTACTTGCACTAGAAAAACAACTAGACACCATTTTCATTAGTGATTTGATTGACCCTAAAGATGCTATAAATGATGATTTATTAGATCTTTCAAACAATGAATATGATCCAGATAAATTATTGATGACCGAAGAAGAGCTAGAACACGTCTTTGATAACCATGAATGCATTTCAACAAGCGAATTTAATTTTGAATACTTACTTGCAAAAATTCATGTCAGATTAGAAACATTGTCCCAAGTCGATCAGCTTTTAATTAAAAATAAAGATGACGTATATGAATCATTAATTAGCATTCAACAAAACCTTGATAATCAACATAAAGAGGTTTTAAATATAAGTGTCACCTTAGATCAGATACTAGATGCACATTTTCCTAACGGATTACAACAAAAATAGCCAATGACTTACATTTTATTTTCCTTATTTCAATAACATATGTTTTATCAATGATTGATGTGTAGGATAATTGTTGCAATCTATTAAGATATTGCTCATGATTGATAAAGTCATAGAGAGGTATACATAATGGAAAACCAACTTACAACATCTAATCCTAGAGATCAACTTGCAATAATCCCTTCGAATCACGTAAGAGAATTCTCAAAAAAACTTACTGCAACATCCATAACTAGTCGCATTGAGGAAATTTTAAAACACCATCCTGCACTGATCATTAAGTTAATAGCTTATGCGAGGCATAAAGTTTCAGCTTCTTCAAATTCACCTGAAAGATCACATATGAATTATGTTTTACTTGCTGACTCAATCATGCAAGGCATAAAAGATTATTCAAACCCAGAAGTTATCAAAAATTTAGACATAGGAATCGATCTTGTCACAAAATTAATTAATGAACATAGCCACGATGTTTTATATCTTATAGAATCAATGTTTCTAGAAAGAGTAGATATACATGTTTCTCTTTTATATAACAGGTTTTATAAAACGATGATCCAAGCATTCCACTCTTCAAGGCTTCACCCAAGTTCTGTAGGACTCAATTTACAAAATGAGGCAGCATTGAATCTAATCAATCAGCTTTCTTTTACACCTACTTCCTCAATAAGTGAAAATAACCTAGAGATTATTTTAACCTGTTACAACTCTGTTAAAGTTGAAAAGCACTGGTGGAAGGGTGACCAGCTTCACATGGGCAGATCTGAACACTCACACGAAAATTTAACTGTTTTAAAATGCAACGCACGAGAAGATGTTGCAATATCAAGACAAAATATAGAAAACTTTGGCCAAGTTGTTGAGGCTTTTCAAATAGTAAACAATGAATTTGTTAAAACCCATGAGACGCTTAGAGAAGGCTCAAAAAACACAGCACTAACAGCAGAACAAATAAATCAACAAAAAAAGCAACTTGATAAAATTTCAAACATGATAGAATCAGACGGTGTTAATGAAAAAAACAAAGATGATTTACTTGATTTAATTGATGCTTGTCAGGATTACAATCAAAAAGCAAATAACTTTCTAGGTAAGACATCTGCGAAAACTGATTGCAGAATGAAAGAATTACATGACGTTAAAAAAAGTGTCCATGACTCAATAATTCATAAAAGACCTCTTGCACTACAAGACCTCAAACCTAATAAAAAAGCTTTAATAGAGGGCAAGGGTATGTTTAGTGATGATAAAGAAAATACAGTTTTCAATAGTATTGATGGCCTTAGTGCTTAACTTTTAATTTAAATTTCAGGAGGATTACGAATGAAATTAACAATCGAAACACTTAATAGAGCGTACACTGAAAAAAAGAAACAAGAAAATAGATCAAAATGGTTTACGAAAGTAATTGACGTTTTAGCTATGATAAATAACATCATAGCTAAAATAATACCCTTTCCGACTTTTTTCACACATCAAAATTACTATAAATTAAAAGTTATTAATGATGGGTTTTCAGATCTCGAAGATTTTTGGAAATATGGATACAAGAACCAAACCAGTAAACACATTAAATTTGTTATTGATGAAATGAAAAAATTCGAGTCGTCAATGACTAATAAACAATTAGAACGGTTTGAACAACTTAATAAGTTTTCAAATATTTTGCCAAAAGCTCAAAGCAAAGAAGAAGCTTCACCTGGTAATAAAGCAGAAGACACTTTATTTACTTCTTCTTCGCATAGCATTAAACCAACTGAGCAAACTGCTGCCGATACGGATAAAGATGTTAGTATAGAACCAATAGACTTGAAACCAGTTTATAATTTAGAACTACCTTGGTATTTAATACCTGGACTCAACACAAAAAAAGATGAAGTTGAGCTCGATGATTTGCTTAGCTGGTTTCAGAAAACAAAACAAGCAAAACGAGCAACAATAAAATACTCTTCAGATAATAATAGAAAAAGAATTCATAAATTTGACCAGCTAATTCAAATCGCGCCTTATATTAGAGAGGCTTTAGATTTATTTTGCGACATTATGAGAAAGCCAAAACATGGACAAGGCATGTTAGACGTAAATATTCAACAAAAACTTGGGGGTATAAAACAAAATTCGCCCGAGCTGTATGAGTTTTTCTTCGAACCTTATGATACGCAAAAAGATATATTTATTGCTCACCCATTGATATTTAAAGCTTTTAGAATAGCTCTGGATAATAAAAATAATAATAAATTCATAGCAGATTTAGTCACATCTCTATCTTTTTTAAATAAACTTTTACCATTATCTCCACCAACTACTTTTGATTCCGAAACTAACTTTATAGAAGATTTAAATTTAAATAATGATATTAATTTATTAATGGGGGCAATGTTTGGAAATTATGCCGATTTTGATTTATGTGCAAAAAAATATCTTAGAGAAGGAAATTTAGATGTCAGTGATTTGCGAGCTGGCAACAATAAAGATGAAATTGAAGATTACTTAAAAATATCTTTTTTGGAATATACGGGGTCCAAAGAGACAATCGAACAAACTTACCAAAAAATACCTCAATTTCAACAGATCATGTTAACACATAAACATGATACATCCTATAATTCAGATGATCGAGTAGAAGAATTAGATAGTGAATATAATAAGGAAAATAATCAACAATTTAATGGAGCATCAACACAAAAAAGGGGGCAGTTACAAAATGCAAGTTTATATAGCCCTGAAAAAACAATCCAATTGAGAGGCAGTGATCCAAATATATGGGAAAAAACTCCAACTAGATGAAAAAAAGAAACTGATTCTATGACCTAAATTAATCCGGCTTTTATAAGCCGGTTTTTTTTTGCTCGTATATCCCAAACCTAATTCTATGGAGCTTTGAGACTTGGCAGTCTACAGCTTCAAACAACCTTCTTACAATGCGATTACGACCGCTGGTTGCCATCACTTCAACTGTTGTTTGTTTATTCACTTGTTTAATGATTTTAATAGCGTTAAATTTCCCAATGCCATCTTCTAACTGAATGCCTGACAATAATTTTTTTCGGGTTTCATGATCAAATGTTCCAAAAATCTTTACAACATAAACACGTTCAACCTCATGTTTTGGATGCATCAATTTTTGTGCATAAGCACCATCATTTGTAAAAATTAATAAACCAGTTGTATTGATGTCTAACCGCCCTACCATGATCCAACGACCCTGTGGACATGGTGGCAAACGATCAAATACCGTCGGCCTACCCTGTTCATCACTGCGCGTACAAACTTCCCCTAACCGCTTATTTAAGATATATATTTCACGCTTAACATTGGTTTCAAAATGAATGGGCTTATCATCTATGGTGATGTGATCGGTTTCTAAGCATTGATGCCCCAATGAGACGGGTTTACCATTGACTTTCACCCTGCCAGCTTCAATAAATATTTCTGCTTTACGCCTGGATGCAAAACCAGATAAAGCAATCAGTTTTTGTACTCGGATGAGTTTATTTGGTTGAGCCATGTGTGCCCTCTATAAAGGTGTCTATTAATTCAAATAACTTTTTGGGATCGTCTAACATCAGATGATGATACCCTGACATAACCTCAATGTTGGTTTGATTAAACATAGATGCCCAATGCTTGGACGCTTGTTCAATATTGAGCACATTGGTATCCTTGCCTAAGATCAACTGAGCAGGCATTGTGTTTGACTGACATAAAGATTGAAAGTTCGCTAGAATATTATTCTTTTGGACATTTAAAACATTGGGATCAAATGACCATGCCCAGCCTTCATTAAACTTGGTAATACTTTTTTCGGCTAAAAATTTTATCCATTCATCTGCACATGAGGTTGCTGCTGGCACCAGTCTAAAGCGATTAGTTAGTTCTGATTCCGAATTAAAACACCTTCTTGGCAACATACTTGCAGTTGGTCTTACTTCATTTTGCAAATGAATCAAATCCATATCAACGCAATGAAATGTTTTAAAATGCTTGTGGTTTTGTAAGATGGCATGTGCAGATGACAAGGCACCAAAACTATGACCAATCAAATGCAATGGTTGTTTATTTCCTAATTGAGTGATGACATGATTGATTGCCTCACCCATATCAGAAAGTGAATAAGAAACCCTATCTGCACTTTGACCCATGCCAGGCAAATCTAGCACAATGACATTATATTTTTGGCTTAAATAAGGTATAAGCCAATGCCACCAATACCCTTGACCAAGGAAGCCATGGACCAAAAGACACGTTTCATCATAACCTTGATTTAAAGAAAGAGCATGTATGCCTCCTTTTGGATGAGCCACAAAAGTTTCAGATAATTGAGAATTGAACATAATTAAACACCATAATGCAGTTTATTGTCTATAATGTAAATATATTTTAATGACGGTGACTAAATGAAAACATGGATTGTCCTCATATTTACAATGCTTGGATATACAAATGCAGCCACTTATCTCTTGCCTGAAAATGGTGACATGGTTGGCTCTAACTACACAATCACAGCCCGAGCAGGTGATACCATGTCTGGTCTTGCGTATAGACACGATATCGGTATTATTGAACTTGAACAAGCCAACCCTGGTCTTTACCGTCTTAGAGAAGATCAACGCGTTGTCATTCCAAAACAATTTATATTGCCTCCCAAAAAATACCGGAAAGGTATTGTTTTAAGTATGAGCGAGTTAAGGTTATACTTTTTTCCAAAAGACAGTCCTTTTGTCATGACCTACCCTGTTGCAATGGGTCGAGAAGGATGGCGAACCCCTACCACTAAAACATATGTTGTCAAAAAAGCTGCTGATCCAACTTGGTATGTTCCTAAATCAATTTCTGAACATCATTATGAATCTACTGGCATTAGATTACCTGAGCAAATTGGTCCTGGCCCACAAAACCCACTCGGTCCATTTGCAATCTACCTTGGTGCCAGAAGCATCTTAATTCATGGTACGAATAATCAAAGCAAGGTTGGACAATACGTCAGCTCAGGTTGTATACGTATGTATAACACTGATGTTTCACAGCTTTACTCTTTAGTCCAAAAAGGCATTCCAGTCACCATTATTAATCACCAATATAAACTAGGTTCAGATGGAAGAAACTTATATTTAGAAGTGCATAAAAAAGTTAAACTTAATTCGCCAGTGTCACCATTAAACTCAGTTAATCTTAATGAATTAATTTATCAACATGGCGGAGGTAAGACCATTCGTATTAATTGGGATAAAGTCAATCAAATGGTCAAAAAACCAACTGGCTTACCTGAAAAAATTTCTTATTAGACTATGAGCCGATCAGCAACAACTTTTAATGAACACTTTATGATTTTACGCAAACAAATAATCGTTGCGTTAATCATCATCAGTGTACTGTTCATTGGCTTTATTTGTGTGTCCAAAGATTTATATGGTTACTTAGCCTTACCACTATTACAAAACTTACCACACAATGGTCATATGATTGCAACGTCCATCATTACACCATTGCTTACCCCAATTAAATTTGCATTCTATTTGGCATTATTTGTTGGCATACCAATCATTGCCATTCAAACCTTGTTTTTTATTCGACCAGGCCTTAAAGCATTTGAACAAAAACTGGCAACGCATGCTACATTCAGTTCGATTATATTATTTTACTCAGGCATGTCATTCGCTTATTTTTGCGTATTCCCAACGGCGTTTTATTTATTTGCACTGGCAACACCCGACCATGTCATTTTAATGCCTGATATGCAGCTTTATTTATCTTTTGCTTTACAAGGCATGCTAGCATTTGGCTTAACATTCCAAATACCATTGATTATCACAGTATTAATTGCAACACGCATCATCGATGCAGAAACATGTCGTAACCAGAGGTCTATTGTGATAGTTGGTGCACTCACCATTGGCATGCTTATCACACCGCCAGATGTAATATCACAGATCATGATTGCGATACCTATGTGTATTTTATTTGAAATAGGTATCATCGTCGGGGAGCGTTATCATAAACTAAATTTGGCAAAAACATCAAAATGTGCTTCAATTAGAAAAAGGAGGATCTAATATGGGAATTAGTGGCATTAGTCCTTGGTCATTATTACTGATCATAGCAATTTTAATCTTATTATTTGGAACTAAACGTTTAAAAAATCTTGGAAAAGACCTAGGTGATATGATTCAATCTTTTCAAAAAAGTTTAGATACAGAAGATCAGACAACTGTTCGTAAAAAGACAGCTAAAAAAACAAAACGCAAATGAGTTTTGTAGAACTTATTATCATTGTAATTGCAGGTATATTGTTCATCAAACCAGAACAATTACCTGGTCTCTTAAATAGTCTTAGAAAAGGCTACAACATTGTTATAAAAATCTTGCGCCAAAAAGAAACTCAGATTACACAAAGCAGCCAGCTCGAGTGGCTTAATAAAAAAATGACAGATAATAAAAAAAAGAAGAAATAAACTTAATTAACACAACCTTCTAAACCAGAAAGTGATGGATCATAACGTCTGAATCATAATCTTCTGGATTAGAACCTTCTGAAGAAGCATTACTAATATTACTTTCATCACCAAAAGAAGGGCTATCACTTCTATTATATAAAACATGATCGGGTCTTAGTGGTGAAACTAAATTTTTGCTGAGAAAACCACTATTGGCTTCTTCGTATTCAACCATTGAATCATTAATTGCATCAACATTATCTTGAACACTGTATCTAAACAAAAAATAAACCATTGGTGTAACACAACAAACAAATAATGGCAAATAAGGAGTAGTAGATAAACATAATACGGCCATACTGACCCCTAAAAGTCCAAAACTAATCTTCCATTGAGTTAATAACTCAGCATTAAAGTCCATTAAAAAAAATGTAATGATAGATTGTGCGATAGCACCATAAATGCCAGACAAAAATAAGCTACTAGATAACGGATTTGTCATTAGAAAAATAACATTGATACTGAAACAAAAAACAATCGTTACAACAAAACCTAGTAAAGGCGCACTAATAAACTGACTAAAATCATGAATTAAAGTATTATTGTCATGATTTTGGCTAGGCAAGGATGAATAAAAGGCACCCAATGTTAAATGATAAAGTAAATATAAGACTAAAGGAAATACTGGCAAATAGCTTCCAAAAACAACAACGTAAGTCATAACAATAGTTAATACGATTAAGACAAGCACGTGTCTTAAATCGCTATATACTTTAGCTTTATTTTCTCTATATGGCATTTGTTCTTTAGCATATTGAATGCCTGCACCAAAAATAGAGCCAAAAATGATTTCCACATAAAGGGATGACTCAACACTAATCATAAAACCAAACAATGGCTGCATGAACGAAAACACTAAAAAAGCATCTATTAGTAGAACTGCAATAAAGCCTAGAAAGGCTGCTTTAAGATAAGCTTTACTCTCATTTTCCATTCGCCGCCCCCATTTGGCTCCCATCGCCGGAGACATTACCCGAGCCAACACTTGGGGTTTTTCCCTCTAATCTTGATTTCGAAGAAATTTCAGAACCTCCTTTATTCGTGGGTGGCAATAATTCTTTAGGAGAATCATTCATTAAACTTTTACTATTCGGCACACTTGATTTCGAAGAAATGTCAGAACCTCCTTTATTCGTGGGTGGCAATAATTTTTCATTGGATAACCAACTGGATAAGGGATAATAATTAAGTGCCGGTGTTAGATACAGCAAACAACTAAGCAAAGGCATCTGACAGATACATAATATAACGGTAGACATTGCAAAAACATAGCAGGAAGCATAAAATTGTTGTTCAAAAGATAAAAACTCAACACCGTATGTATTCAAAACCAACCATATGATTGAACACCAAATACTTAAACTAACAATGGTCAAATCAAAGCCAATCATAACCCCAAAAACATGCACGCATAATGCACCATAACAAGCACCGAAGACACCAATGATTAATGAAATTAAAAATTGAAGCTCTACATCAAGTTCTTCTAAGAGTTTTATCTTTGCTTCATCAACAAAACGATTATAAATCACAAATACCGCACTTAACATAGAAATGCCCAAAAAAGTTGCGGGGTAAAAGTAGCAAATCGCAAAAATTTTATAAACATTCAAAGCCAAAAATGATAAAACATGCATTTGTATAAGATGTTTCAGCGCAGGTTTTAACCATTCATTTTTAAATTTATTATCTTCTATGGAACGAAACTCATACTCAGCACATTGAACATAACCCAAACCAAACAGTACACCAAATAAAAAACATAATGGTATTGAAAAAACTGGAAAAAGTGGAGCGCCATATAAAAAGATATTAAATTGATTACTAATCAACAATAAAATCACAGCAAGCACGCATGAAAACACATGAAAAAATTTCATTTTTATTTGAAACTTTAGCTGAACTGGGATAGCAGCCAACAAAAAATGTAAAATTGAATTCATCATAATAAATACCAACGATAACCGTATCAAATATACCTAACTTGTACAAACCTAGTATAAATAATCAATCAATTTGATGCAAAGGATTCAAATTGTCGATGATGACCATTAGAAGCATAATCAATCACAAACAACACACATGTGCTTAAAATAATTAGTTCACTAAGTGAAAACAACGTATCATTTGCTAAAAAGATACTCATAACAGTGCCAGCAACTAAAGCCATGTTTTGAATAACGCCCATAACAGCTAAGCTCATTGCTTGTTTTTGATTAGCAAGCTTAAACTGTGTGGTCGAAGAATACAATGTTGCCAATAAGCTTGATGCAACCGTAATCAATCCACCTGCAAGATAAAATAACAAGTCATACGCATAGAGGCGATTAAATAAGAAAAAAATTGGCACTATCAATAAAATCAACATCAAAATATAATTTAAGTATATTGTACCAAAAAGCTCTCTCAACTGCCTGAGGTATAATCTTGCAATGATTGAAAAACAACTAAATACAAACATTAATGATGCATAGTGCATACTAGACCAATGATGATAATTCAATAGAAATAAAGCTAGATTTGTATTGAAATTTACGATAATTGATCGGGCAAAGCCTCCTAATAGACTTTTACACATTAACTCCATATTACCTAAAACAACCATAAAATCTTTTTTCGGAGAACTCGATCGAGGTTGGTTAAAAATAAACGTTTGTCGACGCAAGAAATACAAGCTTAGCGCAGTAGATGCAATAACAAGATAGATATAGCGCCAATGGGTATAATCATTAATCACCCCACCCAAAATTGGTAGTAAAACCGTCAACGCTGTAATGGCAGAGCTTAATTTTGCAAATTGGATTAAATAATTTGATTCATTTGCACCATATGCTTTTGCCATTGCAAATCGCCCCATTAAAAGAAAGCCTCCACAACATAATCCCTCTAAAATTCTAAGAATAAAGAAGATATGACTTGAATGTGTAAATGCATGTATTGTAAAACTTAAAATAAAGACGACAATGGCAAGTGAAATGATTTTTTGTACCGGATACTTAGGTAGCATATACGCAAACAAAAATTGGCCTAAAGTAAAAAAAGCCCAAAAGGTAGTAATTGATAATTTCATTTCTGCGTGACTTAATTTAAACGCAGCTCCTATCGCACTGATCGCAGGTAGCTCAAAAGACAAAGGTAAAACTGCAAGCCCATAAACCAACGCCATCAATAATACAAAGCTTGTCTCTTTTGTTATCTGCATCATGGTGTAATGAAAGCAGAAATCTTTTCAAAATCTAAACCACGCCTGATTAACTTTGGTGGTAGCATAGTCATATCTAAAATACTTGAGGGTTGATTTTCAACACCATAAAAAGTTTTTAACCATGTACTTGCATAACTACCGGACAGCTTTTCAATATCAGCATTATTTTCTATATCTTCAATTGGCTGTCCAACCATTGAACTTGAACAAGCATCAATAATTTTGTGAATTAAGTCATGTCTAGGAATACGAACACCTACTTGTTCTCTAGACTTCATTTTATATTTCTTCAGTGTTTTTTGTTGCGCATTTAATAAAAATGTAACTGAAGCTGGCACAACTGAATTTAATATTCGATAGGTCATATTGTCAACTTGCATAATTTCACTGGCTTGAGATATAGATGCACAAAGAAATGTCAAAGGACGATCTTGCTTCCCAATGGCTTTCTGAAATAGATTAATCATCTTTACAGCCTCAGGCTGATTGGCAAGACCACACAAACAATAGTACGTGTCTGTTGGTAGAATAACCAACTCACCACGCTCTAATGACTGAATGACTCGATCGAACTGCTGCTTGGACGGATGATACTGATCAACAAATATGATTTCCATTTTTCACCTTTTTTCAATAGTATACAATAAATCATTTATTATGACATTGTAAAGAATTAATCATTTGATTGCATCTATATTATAAATTATAATAAAAATATGGTATCAATTCTTCATTTATTGCCTTTGGCATTCTTTTTTTTGAGTTATAAATTTTATGACATTTATATTGCAACATTTACACTAATGATCATAAGCAGTATTGTTTTTCCATTAGGATGGTTTATCAATAAAAAAATCAATCGCAATGAAGTGGTCATGCTAGGTTTTATTTTGACATTTGGCGTTGCCACCCTATTCTTTCATAACGCTCATTTTATTATGTGGAAAGTAAGTATCATTTTTTGGACATTAAGTTTGTGCGTTTTAGCTAACAAGTTTATTAACAAAAAACATACAAGCTATTTATTACTAAGTGAAAACATTCAAATGTCTGACAACCAATGGGCCGCGTTAGATAATTATCTGATTAGCTATGGTTTTATTATGGGCACAGTAAATTGGATTATATTTACTTATCTACCTGAAGCAACCTGGGTAAACTTTAAAACATTTGGCTTACTTGCTGCATCTATTATATTTTCAATCATTATAGCCATACATATATCAAGAAACGCAAAGAGTATCAGTTAATGCATGCTGAACGAATACAAAAAGCCATCCATAAGCTACAAAACCTAGACCCTATCCATCTCGAAGTCATTGATGAGAGCCACCTACACATTGGTCATGCAGGTGCTCAATCAGGTCTTTCACATATAAGGATAAAAATTTCAAGCCACAAATTTTCTGGCTTATCTCGCTTAAAGCAACATCAAAAAATATATCAAACACTAGGTGAAATGATGACAACTGATTTTCATGCAGTCGCCATAGAAATCATCCCACCAGCGTCTTAGCAGCATCTAGAACAGTTTCAACATGGCCTGGAACCTTAACCTTACGCCAGATATGTGTGATTTGACCTTGATCATTAATTAAAAAAGTAGAACGATCAATTCCCATATATTTTCTACCATACATAGACTTTTCGACTAGGACACCATAATCATTACACATAACCTCATCTGTATCTGCTAATAAAGGAAATGAAAGCTCTAACTTATTTGCAAACTTCTCATGAGATTTAACACTGTCCCGAGAGACACCCATCAATGATACACCTAGAGCATCAAATTCAGCCTTCATATCATTGAAATCAATGTTTTCTTTTGTGCACCCACTGGTATTATCTCTAGGATAGAAAAATACAACATAGGCTTTTCCAGAAAACGCATCTGATGTCATGGTTTCGTCATTTTGATTTGGTAAATTAAAGCTTGGTGCAGTTGTCCCTTCAGTCAACATAGTTAAATCCCCTTATTTTGATTTCATTAAAAAATATGAACCCATAAGCGCCGAAAAAACGGAGCCTAAGATAATTCCTAACTTCGCATTAGGCAGTAAAGATGCATGATATTCAAAAGATAAGCTAGCAATAAACAAGCTCATTGTAAAACCAATGCCTGTCAAGCAAGCAACGCCCATTAACTGGCCCCATTGGATTTCTTTATCCTTAACAGACAATTTTAAACCAACAGCTAATAAAACAAAGGTCATAACCCCTAATGGTTTTCCTAGCCAAAGGCCAAAAAAAGTTCCTGATAAAATTGGATGCA
This sequence comes from Gammaproteobacteria bacterium, assembly GCA_029243665.1. Classification (GTDB taxonomy): domain Bacteria; phylum Pseudomonadota; class Gammaproteobacteria; order Comchoanobacterales; family Comchoanobacteraceae; genus JAURNZ01. The sequence goes on along the minus strand of JAQWRO010000048.1, from coordinate 9,248 downwards.
TTAAGGTATCCGCGTTGAAACCATGCAATATAATGCCACAATTCATAAAAGCAAATAATGGTAAAATGATAAAATTAACCCAAGGCTCAAGCTCATGCAATAATGTATTCACCATTGATTGGCCGTTCTGATTCTTCTGTGGCAGCAACATGGCTAGAATAACGCCAGTTAATGTTGCATGTAAACCTGAATAGATAATGGCATACCACATAAAAACAGAAATAATAAAATATGGAAAAAAGCGACTTACTTTGAATGCCCTTAGTATCAATGCTAACCCCAACCAACCACAAGCCGTTAAAAACCAAACTAAAGATAAATGATCCGAATAAAACAATGCAATAACAATAATGGCACCAATGTCATCAACAATGGCTAATGTTGACAAAAACAGTCTTAACTTTGGCTGAACACCAGGAGTCACCATTGCTAAAATAGCCAAAGAAAAAGCAATGTCAGTTGCTACAGGAATTGCCCATCCCGAAATATAGTCTGGATATGGGTAATTAAATAAATAATAAATCAAACCTGGAACAACCATACCACCAATGGCACCATAAATCGGTAATGAAACTGTTTTCCAATCAGATAATGTACCTGACTCAAATGCTTCACGAATTTCTAAACCAATAAGAAAGAAGAAAATTGCCATCAAGCCTTCATTCATCCAGATTAATAAAGGCTTTGAAATCGTAAAAGAACCTACATGAAAAGCTAGTTTCGTATTATTAAAATCTGCATATACGCTTTGCCATGGGGAGTTCGCAATAAAGATAGCGATCAAACAGCTAAAAAGCATCCACTGTCCAGACTTGATACTTAAAGCCTTAATTTTTTCTGCTTGAATTAGATCCACAATTTATTTAACTCCTTTTTCCATGATATATCATAGATTTTATCAATAATTAAAACTTTTGTCATCCGCAGATTAAATTGGACTTTTTATAGGATCTGAATTACTATTATCACATAAGAATAATATAAAAAAAATGCAAAACCAAAAAAAAGAATCATTTATTTATTCACTCATCAAAGACTACTGGCTAGATTTGAAAAGCAATGATCCGTTATTAGTTAAATTTCAAAAAAATCGTTGGTATTATCTGATTGCAATCATTATTTCAGAATGTGCGCTTGCAACATTAGTATTTTTTGCGTCCGTAACATTCGCATCTTTCATTGGTGCCATTGAAGTTAGTAGCACAATATTATTTTTAAACTACTTACCTATGTTGGCGCTTTTAATTATGGCTATCCTTTGTATGACTGTTGTAATTAAACTTTTAACCGATCTTTTAACGAGAAACTGGCGTTATTATGTACTTATAAATGAGACTAAAAAACTTTGTAATACAGATGTGCTAAAAAATTTCGACCAACGAGACAAGTCTATTGAAACTAATTCGCCTGCAACATTGGCTAAAACATTGGCTGTGTGTGTATCTGACTTACTTGATGCCGGGACAACGATTATTACAGCAATCATTCAATTTATACCTTCAATTGTTATATTATATCTTGTAAACCCATATTTGCCCCTAATCACCTTTTTTACTTGCGTAGTCTTACTATTTACTTGTTATCAAGTAGCCAAAATCATGAATGATTCTCAGGCAAAATACATGGGGCATGAAAATCAATTTCAAACATTTGCTGAGATCATCACAACATTTGCTCAAAGCTTCAGCATGCAACCACACTTATGCGATTCAAGAAAAACATCTTTAGAGGAGATTGTTAATGAAGCCTATGAAGCCAGGGGGGATTACTCAATTAAAAAAGCAATTTTTAACTTCTTTGCAACCCTTTCAAAACAAATTGTTATTTACGGTCCTTACCTATTATTTGGTTACTATGCCATTCAATCACACATGAGCATGGCAGAATTTACATTAATCGTAAATGCATTCATCCAAGCCTCTTCTAGTCTTATGGAAATCAACCAAATACAAACAATGATTGTTAAATGTAACAATGCAAAAGACCTTTACAAACATTATAAATACATACAAAATGCAGATGTTAAACCAGTATTAAAACAACATATTAGCAAAGATAATTCCATCACATTTGAAAAAGCGAAGATTTTTCAAATTGAAACAACTGCGCCTTATAAAATTAGAATTAAAGATGATACAAATAAAGACATTGTTCAAAAGTTTAATATGGAAACAGTTACCTGGGATGATCTAGACCCTCATTTATTAAATGGACAATATTGTATTTCACAGCTGGGTGATCAGCCAAACTCACAACCAATATTATTTAAAAACACACCTCAACAGCAATTAAAACCAAATCAAGAATATATATTTTCACAAAACTTTGCGTATAATTATGAACTAGACTTTTCAATAGCAGCCGGTAAAAAAGTGCTTATCAAAGGTGACTCTGGCACAGGCAAGTCACTCATTATAAAAGCAATCTCAGGTAATTATAGACTTGGTTACGGTAGCATGTATTTGCCAGATGAGAGTCAAATCATACACGTCACGCAAACAGCCATTGTTGATAGAACAAAAAGCTGGAAAGAGGAATTATTAGCAGCCATGCCTGAAAGTCAAAAATTTAGCATTTCAGACCGTGATATGTTAGACGTTGTACGAAAATATTTTGGAGATCAAAAAGGCTCCATTCAATTAAATGAAACTATTGGTGAATTATCAGGTGGTCAAGAACAAAGATTTATTTTATGTCGTTTATTGTTGCAGAATCCAGATAATATCAAGCTTATCACCTTAGATGAACCTTTTGGGAAAGTAGATTCAGCAAGTGAAATTCAATATCTAAAGTCGATTTATGAACGTTTTCCTAATGCAACTGTGCTGACCATTTCACACTCAGATGTAATAGATAGTAGTAGCCATACTAAAGATAGTATCATTGGCATTCATGATGCTAAACTGAGTGTTTGCAGTCTATTTAATCAAAGCAAACAAAAAGAAACATCGTTTTTGTCTAAGGCGACATATATACAACTTTAAAAAACAACAATCATTGACAGTTTAAAAGATTAACGTTAGATTAAAACATTCGGGGCGTGGCGCAGCTTGGTAGCGTACTTGCATGGGGCGCAAGAGGTCGCTGGTTCAAATCCAGTCGTCCCGAAAATAATTTAGGCTTCTTCTAGCTCTTTGAAATCATGATGTGACTTACTTAGTAGCTTTTCTTTAAACTTAGAACCTGGCTTAAATGTAACAACATGTCTTTCAGATATTACTTTATCTTCGCCAGTTTTTGGATTTCTACCTGGTCTGGATTTCTTGAAATTAACCATAAAATTACCAAAACCAGATAATTTTAAAGACTCTTTATCCACAATAACATCCACTATGTTATCAAAGAATAACTGAACGAAATTCATGGCCTCACTTTTAGGCATACCCATTAATTTTGATAATTTTTCAGCTATGTCATTTTTAGTTAATGTTTTCATGAATGTATCGTCTCCGTTTAAATACTTATATAAATTCTTTAATGGTCTCTGAGATTTATACCATCTTTAGCTAAAATTGCAACTGTATTTTCAATAACTTTGTCAATTTCTTTATCCTTCAGTGTCTTAGTAAATGATTGAAAAGTCAATCTAAATGTCAAACTTCTTTGACTTTCTTGCTCTGAATAATAATCATCTACCATATCAACTTGAGTCAACAACTCAGAAACACCTGAAATTTGATCTTTTATTAAACCTGCACAATCAGATGAATTCACCCAAAAGGATAAATCTCTTGTTGAAGGTGGAAATTTAGATTGTACTTGTGGCTTAACAAAAAACACTGATTGCTTATCAAGCATATTTAAATCTATTTCAGCTGCATAAATATCAACAGCAATGTCTTGTTGTAGACTTGGATGCAAGCTACCTACATACCCAATGACCGTATCATTGAGTACAATCTGAGCAGTTTGATTTGGGTGCCAACCAAGCGGCAAATCAGACAGCTCACCCGCCGTTTGGTACTTTACTGTCATGCCTGGCTTAAGACGATGAATAACTGCATGAATATCTTGTTTAATGCGCATGAACGTATTCGTATTAGCTTCAGGATCATCTTTATCACCAAATGCTGCTAAACCTAATTTTTTATAAGCAATTGAGGGCTTTTCAAAACAATCCCCTAATTCAACTAATTTACCTGATCTAACAAAATGATTAAGGCAATGTTTTATTTGCAATAATAACGAAGATAATATTGATGGTCTCATAACCGCATATTCTTCTGATAATGGGTTATCTAAGTGAATTAATGTGCTCTCATCAGCGAAGATTGAAGCATGGGCTTTGGATTGCAAACTGAGACTGTATAGCTCTTGATATCCTCTAGCAACTAACACTTCAATCAATTGAAAATGTCTTGCTAATGCTTTATCTTCTTGATTCAGTGGTTGACATGTTAATTCAGATTTAGGTAAATTTTCATACCCTACCAATCTTGCAACTTCTTCAATTAAGTCATAATAAAAATGTAAATCATTTCTATGAGAAGGAACTTCAACAGTTATGTATTCAGATTCTTCAATCATAACCTGACAACCAATTAACCGCATATATGAAGTAAGTTGACCAATATTTATTTCTAAACCAAGGTAGTCATGGACATCTTTGATACCAATACGAATAGGTTCTTTTTCTTGTTTATTGAATACAACACTTGAAGATATAGAATTGGTTTTGTAGGTTTCGCTAATTACTTTAACTGCTTCTGACAATGCAAATTCGACTAATTCAGGATCAGTACCCCTCACATAACGGTAACTTGCATCTGTGGTTATACCCAAACGTTTTGCTGTTTTAGCTATTACGACGGGATCAAAACAGGCACTTTCCAATAAGATAGAAGATGTTTCATCTGTCACTTTTGAATGCTCACCACCCATAATCCCTGCTAAAGCAATTGGGCCATTATCATCTGCAATCACTAAGTCACTTGTTTCTAATGTTATGTCTTGATCATCTAATAAATGAATCGATTCACCAGAACTGGCGTAACGTACACACACTTGCCCTTTAAGCTTGCTAAAATCAAATGCATGCATTGGTTGACCAGTGTATAACATAATATAATTGAGAATATCTACAATTGGACTCACACGATTTAAGCCAGCAACATGTAGCTGATAATCAATCTGTTCGGATAATTTAGGGTTTGATTCAGTTTTGATATCTATTTGTGCGTAAGCATAACTAGTACAACTTGTATCAACTAAACCTAATAAATCTGGCTGTCCACAAGCCATTTGTGTCAATGGCGTATGAAAATCTTGCTGCATTCCAATTGAAATTTCCCTTGCAACCCCTAACGCGCTTACACAATCGCCTCTATTTGGTGTAATTTCTACTTCCATCCATTGTTGGTCTAATGATAAAACCTCTGTAATTGGCTTACCAATCGTTGTATCAGCTGGAAGTGAAAGCAACGAACTTTTTTTTGAGGACATACCTAACTCTAACGCAGTACATAACATACCTTGAGAAGCCACACCTCTCAACTTAGAGGCTTTAATTGTTATTCCAGGTAATTTAGCACCGTCCATTGCAACCGCAACAACCATACCTTTTGTTACTGTTGGACAGCCACAGACAATGGTTAAATGTTCGGGTTGATTAACATCAACTTTACATACTTTTAATCGATCTGCGTCTGGATGTTGATCAGTTGCAATAACTTTTCCGACGACAATATTATAAAGTATATCAGTAGAAGCAGAAATAAGTTCGGTTTCCAAGCCTAATTGAGATAATTTATCAGTAGTTTTTTCTAGATGAAATTCACACCCTAAAATAGACTGTAGCCATTTAGGTGAAAGTATCATTGCCATAAATAACAATCTCCAAGTAAAGATAGATCACTATTGTATAATTCACGAACGTCATCAAGATCAAAATAAAGCATTGCTATACGTTCTAGACCTACACCAAAAGCAAAACCACGATATACGGATGGGTCATGGCCAGCATTTTTAATGACATTTGGATGTACCATCCCAGCGCCTAAAATTTCAAGCCAAGCTTTTTTTTCAGGCATCCAAACATCAATCTCTACTGATGGTTCAGTAAATGGAAAATAACTTGCTCTATAACGAATAGGTAATTTCTCACCAAATAAAAACGTGATAAAGTCTTCAATGATTGTTTTGAGATGACCAAAATTACAATGGCGATCAATACGTAAGCACTCCATTTGATGAAAAACAGGGGTATGCGTAGCATCAGGTGTATCACACCTAAACACTCTACCAAAAACAACTGCACTTAATGGAAGCTTTGAATTCTTGAGTATACGTGGTTGAGCAGCACTTACATGAGTCCTTAAAATTTTTTCACCACAATAAAAGGTATCCTGCATTGATCTTGCAGGATGATGCGCTGGAATATTTAATAATTCAAAATTATGCCATTCATCTTCGATTTCAAGGTTGTAGTCACTTCTGGACTCGAAGCCTCTCTGCGCAAAAAAATAATTTAGTTTTTTAATTACTTGATGAATTGGGTGGTGCTGTCCTTGCGTTAGAAGTCTAGGCTCAAATGTGACATCAATTTTTTCATCAATGGCTTTTTGTAACTCGATTTTATTAACAAGTTCTTTTTGCTTTGCAAGCACATCAGTAATTTGAGATTTGTACTCGTTTAACTGCTTAGCAACTGCTGGCTTTTCTTCAACGGAAAGACGACCAATTGTTTTGAAAGCCTGGGTAATTAGACCTTGCTTCCCCATCCAATGGAGCCTTTGAGTTTCAAGGTCTGTTGTTGTTACAGCTTGTTGAATGACTTTTAGGCCATGATCAATATCAGCTTGTTTTAAATCCATTTATGCGGCTTGCTTTTTTAACTCTGCAACTAACTTAGCAAAAGATGCTTTGTCTTCGATAGCCATATTTGATAAACACTTACGATTAAGTGTTACGTTTGACTGGTTAAGCAAATAAATAAATTGTGAGTAAGATAAACCATGTTCACGAACTGCAGCATTCAATCGAATAATCCAGAGTTGTCTAAATTGTCTCTTTCTTTGTCTTCTATCACGGTAAGCATATTGTCCAGCTTTGATGACAGCTTGTTTAGCTACTCTGAATACTTTACTTCTAGCTCCATAATAACCGCGTGCCTGTTTGAGAATTTTTTTATGAGAGCGTCTTGAAACAACGCCTGTTCTTGCTCTAGTCATGTTTAGATTTCCCCGAGTAGTCGTTTAATTCTCTTAACGTCAGCAATCACTTTGATAACTTGATTACGACGTCTTTGACGTTTCACTTTCTGATTTTCGTGCGAAAGTATGTGCGCTCTTTTAGCTCTTCTAAATTTAACATCACCATTTGGTTTTGTTACGAAACGCTTCTTTGCACTTTTACATGTTTTGTTGGCTGCTTTTGCCATAAATCAAATTCCTTTAATCGAAATATTTAAATTTTTACCAGCTAATTCTTACATAATTATAAATGATTGTCAATGACAATGATGTCTAATTAGGTGTTTTTTTTGGCCCAAGAATAATAATAATCTGGCGACCTTCGGATGATGCTGGTTTTTCTACAACACAAATCTCTTCCAAATCTTGCACCATGCGGTTAACAAGAGCAAAACCAATATTGGAATGCATGATTTCTCTACCACGAAAACGTAAAGAAACCTTAACCTTGTTGTTCCCCTCTAAAAACTGTCTAGTCCTTTTTAATTTTACTCTATAATCTTCATCACCAATCCCTGGTCTTAACTTAATTTCTTTAAGCTGTTGCTTTTTAACAACTTGCTTTTTCTTTGCAGCTTGGAAACGGAACTTACCAAAATCCAGCGCTTTACATACAGGAGGTGACGTATTTGGAACGACTTCGACCAAGTCTAATCCAATAGCTTTACAATGTGATAATGCTTTATCAGTTGGGTATTTTTCTCCGATGAGCGTTCCATTCTCATCAATAAATTTTACGTGCGGCACTCTTATTTGTTCATTAACACGATTTTTTCTTTTTTCGATAATATATTACTCCTAACATTATTAAATGGTAGGCGCGAGTGGGATCGAACCACCGACCACCACCATGTCAAGGTGGTGCTCTACCGCTGAGCTACGCGCCTGCCTAAACGTACAATTTAACCTCAAATCGACACTTGGTCAATACTTATCTAATTGTAGACTATTTTTTTACTTGTCACATAACTTTTATATGGTTAGCATAATGCAAATGGATATAAATCATTTTGACTTTAATTTACCTGTAGAATTGATTGCCCAAAAAAAATCTAAGCGTTCGAATTTACTCATTTATAACAAGCAAATCCGAAACATTGAAATAAAACCTTTTGAGGAAATTATAACCTACCTTAGTCCTAATGATTGTCTTATTATGAATAACACTAAAGTTATTCCATCTAGGCTAAAAGCATTTAAAACCACCGGGGCTAAAGTTGAATTATTTGTTGAAACCATAGTTTCAGACAAAGAAGCAATGGTTATGACACAATCCAATCATAAGCTTAAACTCCCGGCCACATTGGTTTTAGAATCAGGTGAGAATGTACTCATTGAGGAAACATCTAGTACACTTATAAAAAAAGCTTACTTTAAAATCAAAACAAACATTGAATCATTCCTTGATCTGTATGGCGCAACGCCTTTGCCACATTACATCAAATCAGATGAACGACTAGATCCAAATTATCAAACATGTTACGCAAAATATTCGGGTGCAGTTGCAGCGCCTACAGCTGGCCTACATTTTACTAACGAAATCTTAAACACCCTGCCTTGCCCGTATGATTTCATCACATTACATGTTGGCCTTGGAACTTTTTTGCCAGTCAAACACAACGACATCAAACAACATGTCATGCATCATGAACAATACATCATCACAGATCAAATCATCGACTTAATAAAAAAAACCAAACAAAACAGTGGCCGAACCATTGCTGTAGGAACCACGTCTGTTAGGACACTTGAGGATACCTGGCGTCAACCACAAATCATTGCAGGCGCTAGAAATACCGATATTTTTATACACCCTGGATTTCAATGGCAAGTTGTCGATGGCATATTAACAAATTTTCACTTGCCAAAATCAACTTTATTTATGCTTATTTGTTCTGCAATAGGCACTGAAGAGGCACACCGATGTTATCAAATAGCCATTGAGGCAAAACTTAATTTTTATAGTTATGGTGATGCCATGCTAATCATTTAATAGGTATTTTATGAGTATTCAATTAAACATTACACATACAGATAAAAAAGCAAGAACAGGAACTG
>JAQWRO010000043.1 GCA_029243665.1 Gammaproteobacteria bacterium | reverse complement strand
GGAAACACCTGGTATTGGGGTTTCTACTTCTTTGCCATTCCATAAAACTTTGCCTTCATTTGGCTCGGTTAATCCAGAAATAATTCTTAAAAATGTTGATTTGCCTGAGCCTGACTTTCCTAGTAAACAAACAACTTCGTTTTCAAAAAGAGTAAAATCAATATGGTCTAATACCAGATGGTGTTTGCTTTCTTTTTTGAAAAACTTTTTAATACCTAATGCTTGTAATATAGCTTTGCTCTGTTTTGTCATATTTTAAACCTATTTTGAGTATATTGGTATAAAGGTGCCCAGAATAAACGATTGATTGCAACAACATAAATACACATGACTATAATACCTAATGCTTGGAAATTATATGCATTGTTATAAGTCGCTTCAGTAATGTACGAGCCTATCCCGGTGGCTAAGATGGTTTTGCCATTCCACGTAATATATTCCGCAACAATACTTGCATTCCACGCTCCGCCAGCAGCAGTAATGATGCCTGTAAGTAAGTCAGGTGCAATCGCTGGCAAGATTAAACTTTGCCATTTTGATAGAGTAGTAAGTTGTAGAGATTGAGTTGCGATCTTTAAGTCTTTAGGAATAGACATTGTACCTGCAATAACATTAAATAAAATATACCACTGCGTTCCTAAAATAATTAATGGTGAAACCCATATTTCTGGGTCCAGTTGATATTTTATGATAAGTAATGTCATCAACGGGTAAATTAAATTAACTGGGAAAGCAGCCAACACCTGTATCACTGGTAAGCAAATTTTAGGCGCTTGTTTTTTTAGGCCAATCCATACACCAATGGGAACCCAAATAAGGATAGAAATTGAAAGCATTGTAATAATACGTATCAGTGTTAAGAATCCAAAGTAAAAGACCGTCACAACTTCATTTATATTGGTGTAGAATATAAATCCGTATATGGTTAAGCTACCAAGGATTGTAACCAATGTGATTTCTATAAAGACCCAGATGCGGTTAATAACATCAGGTTTAAACTTAGAATCATTAATCTTGTTGGGTTGTTTTTTAGGTTGTTTATTAAGGATAGATATATAGATTTTATTTAGTGACTGAAAAAGGGATTTTACCCATTTTGTTTTAGAGCATGCTGTGACAAGCCAAGAACGATATTCTTGCCCTGGTTGGCTTTGATAGCGGCTAATCCAGTGAAAAATTGGGTTGAATATCAGTTGATTGGATAGAATTATCGCAAATAACATTGCCATTAAAGCATAGCCAATGGCATATAGATTGCCTGCATCATCTGCCTGTTGAATGTAAGAGCCAATGCCGGGTAATTTGATACTATAGACTTGAAAGTTTATGACTTCAGAAGCGACAACAAAAAACCAGCTGGCAGAAAGTGATAACATCATATTCATTGAAAGCGATGGCATGGCATGAGGAATTTCAACTCTTAAAAACTTCTGCCAAGGTGTTAAGTGATAGATGGAACACAATTCATTATATTCTTCAGGCATGCTTTTTAAGCTTTGGTAAAAAGAAAGTGTCATATTCCAGACCTGTGATGTGAATATGGCAAAAATCGCGGCACATTCTGCACCTAATACGCTGCCTGGGAAAAGCATTAAAAGGCCCCATGAAAATAAAGTTAAAAAGCCAAGAATTGGAACTGATTGACAGATGTCAATCAATGGAATAATGATGCGCTCAGCTCTAAAGCTTCTTGCTGCCCATGTGCCAAAAGTCAGGGTGAACCAAAGTGACAATATAAGTCCCAAAAGCATGCGAATGATACTTCGGAATGTATATAGTGGAAGGTAGGATATATCAAGAGAAATCACTTGGCTTTGAATTTTTTCAAGTGGTAAGTTCATTTGGGTAATTGACCATGCTGCCGATGCAAAGATGACAATGATTAAGCATGATATGATAATATCCCATGAATTGAAGATCGTAAGATCTGCTGTGTTGTTGTCGAACCGTCGCAAACGCATGCTAAATAGTTTAGTTCAAATTCATTAATAACGCTATGTTAAATTAGAAAAATCAAGATATGTGGCTATGGGTGGACTTGAACCACCGACTTCAGCATTATGAGTGCTGCGCTCTAACCAGCTGAGCTACATAGCCAATTTTATCAATTTTGGCAACTTAATTGGCCAATGTCAAGCGTGTTTTGATAGCTTTTAAATATCAATTTTTTCTTGATGTTTGAATTTATGAAATTAACAGTTAAGTCATTGCTAGGTAGATTTTTTGCTGGTAGTATTAACCCTGGAATAACGGGAGAGAACATGGCTAGCTATCCAACGAATCAATTGAAATCAGGTATCAAAGTTTTAATCGATGGTGATCCTTGTAATATCATCAGCAGTGACTATGTGAAACCTGGTAAAGGTCAAGCATTTAATCGTATTAAGTTTCGAAATTTAATTACTGGTCGTGTTTTAGAGAAAACATTAAAGTCAGGCGATAGTTTGCCTCAAGCCGATGCCATGGAATTAGAAATGAGTTATATTTTTGCTGACGATGAATTTTGGTATTTCATGGATCCAAATTCATATGAACAGTTGCCAGCCTCAAAGTCAGCTATGGGAGAGACGACGGATTGGATTATTCCTGAGGATGTTTGTGTCGTCACTGTTTTTAATGGGGCAATTATTTCTGTGTTGGCACCAAATTTTGTTGAGCTCAAGGTCATAGAGTGTGAGCCTGCTTTAAGGGGTGATACGGTCAGTGGTGGCTCGAAAACTGCTAAATTACAGACTGGAAAAGTGATCAGGGTCCCGCTATTCGTATACGAAGGTGAAAAGTTAAAAATTGACACAAGAACTGGTGAATATGTGTCGAGGCTTAAATAATGCATGAAGCTACTTTCAATCTCTCGCAGCTTCAAGCACGAGCAGATTTATATAAAAAAATTAGAAGCTTTTTTGATACCCGCGGTGTTATGGAGGTTGAGACTCCATTAATGACACCTTATACGGTGACAGACCCACATGTTCACAGCATTGATTTAAAGTTAAGTGATCAAACCTGGTTCTTACAAACATCGCCTGAGTATATGATGAAACAACTTTTAGCACTTGGTTGTAAGGATATTTATCAAATTTGTAAAGCATTTCGAAGTGATGATTTCGCTCAGTTTCATCAGCCCGAATTTAGTATGCTTGAATGGTATCGAATTGATTATGATTATCAAACATTAATGCAAGAAGTTGTTGCAATGATTAGAACAGTATTTGATCCATTAAGGGTTGCATATTATGCTTATGAAGACCTATTTAATGAAGTGCTAGGTGTAAACCCTTTAACAGCAACATGTGAAGAGCTTCGTGAGATCGCCTGCTTGCACCTTGAAGACCATGCGTTTATGGATTTTGCAGAATTTACGCTGACTGACTGGCAACAATATCTTTTTTCACAGTTGGTCGAGCCAGTTTTATCGGATGTGCCATGTGCTATGGTATATAATTTCCCAATCAGTCATTCATCTTTAGCGAAACCCTCAGATAACGATCCAAGAGTTTCAGAAAGATTTGAGATGTACTTAAATGGTGTGGAATGTGCTAATGGCTTTAGTGAGCTTGTTTCTGATGAGGGCTGTATTGCACGTTTCAAAGCCGATATGAGGCGAAGAGAAAGACTTGGTATGCCTGGAGTTTCAGTAGATCAAAATTTTATTGAAGCTATGCGTGTAGGACTGCCTAAGTGTGCAGGGGTTTCCATTGGCCTAGACCGCTTATTAATGGTGTTGACTAAAACAAAACATATTGCTGAAGTTATTCCACGTAAATTTAATTTTGACTGCGTTGAGCAAGAAGTGTTGATGTTATCAGCAGAAAAATAAATGCGCCACTTACGATTATAAAGTATTGTGTGCTGTGTCCTATGCCAAGTTCACCTGGCATGAAAAAACCTAATCCTAGTGTGAATATGGCAGTTAGTGTGCCTGTAATAGCAGTTAATTTCATCATCGGAACTCTAAAATAATCGCCTTGCTTAGGGCGTAGTTTCATTAACTTAATTGCTGAAACAAAAAGTACAATGTAAGTGATTAATGCCATTTGTGTTGTGAGCGCACTTAATAATACAAAAGAGGCATTGATTGGGAAAAATAAAATTAAAAATACAATTACACTATAAATACAAGCTTGGAAAAAAAGCAGATTGATAGGAACCCCTTTTTTATTAGTTTCACGAAATATACTTGGTAATAAGCCACGATTTGCTGCAGCCCACAACCCTTTGACAGGGCCAATGATCCATGCAGCTACAGTTGCGAGTGATCCAAGCATAATAAGCATTCCAAAGATGCTTGTTAACCAAGGCATGTGATTGCTTTTAGCAATGAAATTAACAGCTTGTAATGTGCCAGTGATAACGTTTAGGTTTTGTGAAGGAATCAATATAGAGACAGATAGGGATGATATCATTAACGCAGTAAATATGATGATGCTTGAGATCATAATCGCTCTGGGAAAAGCGCGTTCAGGCTGTTTGACTTCATCTGCATGCATTGCAGACATTTCAATACCAATAAGTCCAAAAACTAATTCAACAAAGTACGGGTATACATCACCATGGTCGGGTTGGTTGCTTAAAAGTGTTTCATAGCCCCCGTGGAAACATAAACTTAAAATGCCCCCTGTTGTAAGTAAAGCCATTGGGATTAATGTACCCACAATTGCCCCTAAGGATGATACGCGACTGGAAATACTCATGCCAAATATATTGGCGTAAGTGCAGGCCCAAAATAATGAAAGCACACCAAGAAACGTACCCAATGGTGATTTAAAAAAGGGTATGGGCATAATATAGGTAAAAACTGACCATATGAAAATCATAATGGTCGGAAACCAGACCACATTATAAATCCATTGTATCACTGTAATAAAAAAAGCAGTTGTTTTGCCAAACGCTTTTTCAATCCAAATGAATATTCCGCCTTTAATTGGGTATCGACTTGCTAATTCAGCTGTAATTAATGCTGAGGGTAAAAAGAAAGTGATCCCTGCAATCAAATAAAACATCAGAAGATCGCTTCCAAACTTGGCACTGAATGACAAAGTTCTTAAGTTATCGATGGCTATGATATTAATCATAACCAAAGACCAAGTGTTAAGGGTTTTGGTTTTTGACATCCATTTATACTATCATAAAAAACTAGGATTAAACTACTGACGTGTTATCATTAGGAAGTAAAGAGAACTATAGATGAAAATTTATAAAGTAGGCGGAGCTGTTCGAGACGAGCTTTTGGGGATAGAGCCTAAAGAAATTGATTGGGTTGTAACAGGTGCTACGCCAGAAGATTTGCTTAATGCTGGCTATCAGCAGGTTGGAAAAGATTTCCCTGTTTTTTTACACCCAGTAACTAAAGAAGAATATGCACTAGCAAGAATTGAAAGGAAAGTTGATCACGGTCACCGAGGGTTTGAGTGTTTTAGTGAGCCGACAGTAACTTTGGAAGAAGATTTAAAGCGAAGGGACTTGACCATTAATGCGATTGCGAAAGCAGAAGATGGCACAATGATAGACCCTTATCATGGACAAAAAGATATAGAAAATAAAATATTAAGGCATGTATCTAGTGCATTTATTGAAGACCCGCTTAGAATTTTGAGAATCGCAAGATTTGCTGCTAGATTGCCAAGTTTTAAAGTTGCACCTGAAACAGCAGATTTATTAAAAAACATGGTTAGTTCAGGGATGTTAAATGAGCTTACACCTGAGAGAGTCTGGAAAGAACTCAAACGCGCGCTTACAGAGCCTGCTCCTGAGAACTTTTTTGAGCTGCTGGGTGCTTGTGGTGCAAACGATGTTTTATGGCCTGCGCTAGAAGTTCAACACTCAAAAATAGCTAGTTTTTCTAATGTTTCTAAAGACCCTGAGTTACGTTTTGCAATTTTATTTATTAAGAAAGACCAAGCTTTCATTAATGATTTTGTTTTGAAATGGAAGGTTCCAAAGAAATATCAAAACATTGCAAAAATGATTGCCTTAACGAATCTTAATTTTAAAAAAGCCATGGCCTCAAAAGAAGCACTTGTCACATTCTTAGAGCAACTAGATGTTAAAAGACGTTCTTTTCTTTTGCCACAATGGTTTGAAGCACTGTTTTTTTTAGCTTCTCAAAGAGAGGTGGACTGGTATCATAAGGCGATAGAGCTTTTTCTGTGTGTTGACGAACAAGCTGTAGTTTCAAGTTGTTCAGAACCTAGTATGATTCGATCGGCCATAACGGATGCTAGAATAAAAAGTGTTTCTGTTTTATTTAAATGATAGGTTGATACACAACCAAAAAAACAATTATAAACAAAGGCAAAACTGGTATTTCATTAAATACTCTAAACCACACATGGGAGTGTTTACACGTATTTTCTTCAAATTGTTTGATCAATCGATAACAGTAAACATGATAGCCCCACAATAAAAAAACCAGCGTAAGTTTGATGTGAAACCAACCAGATTTAAAATAATAGCTCGAATTAAAACTTGTTAGCATAAAGCCCATTAAACTAGCCAAGACAACGCTAATTGTGGTAAACCAAAAAAGCTTTTTCTCCATGAGTGTGAATCGATCCCTGCTTATTTGGTCCTCACTCATTGCATGGTAAACGAACAATCTAGGCAAATAAAAAGTACCTGCAAACCAAGTAATAACAAATATAATGTGAAGTGCTAAATAAAATTTCATGTGTTGAGTTGCCATTGTTGGATGAAGAGGTTAGTAGCTTTTGCACGGTGGCTTAATTGTAGTTTCAAAGACGAATCCATTTCCCCAACACATATATTTTGAGTGGGATCAAAGAAAATGGGGTCGTAACCAAAACCATGAGTGCCTTTGATTTCACCAGCAATGAAACCATGCCAAAAGCCTTCAAAGAATTTTGGAATTGGGTCTGTAGTATTTTCTACATACGCTAGAACACAGACAAAAAAAGCCTTACGATTTTCTTCGTCTTTTAATTCCTCAAGTAGTTTAATCATTTTGCTCTGAAAGCTAGACTCAACACCATTATATCTAGCAGAATATATGCCTGGTTGATTATGTAAAGCACTGACACATAGCCCAGAGTCATCACCTAAGGCAGGCAGGTTTGTTAGCTCACTCGCTTTACGTGCTTTGATCAGTGCATTCTCATGAAAGCTTAAGCCTGTTTCTTCAATGTCTGTACTGCTGTGATCGCCTAAAAATATTAGCTCTATATTATGTGGCTTAAATATTTCTGACATTTCTTTATATTTGCCTCTGTTATGGCTAGCAAAAACAATTTTTTTAGGGCTGTTATTCATACTAATTAAATAAAATATTTCTGGACATCGTATTCTGAGATTAACATAATGTAAAAGAAGTTCAAGTTATGCTAAATCATTTTTTAAACATTAATAAAATTTCTCTAAATTTAGCACGTTTATTTTTTAACCAAAGGAAAACTATCTATGTCTACTCATGTCGTAAATGAAAAACAATTTTCTGAACTAAAAGGTTATGCTGCTCTTAGGCCATGGGTGGTGACACTGGTCGCGGCATTGTTTTTCATGTATCAGTTTGCACAGGTAAACATGTTTAATGCGCTTGGACCAGCGATGTTAGATAGTTTTCATATTGACGCGTTACAGCTTGGTAATTTATCTGCTATGAGTATTTATGCCAATGTCTTATTGTTACCGGTTGCAGGGCTTATTTTGGATAGGTTTTCTGCGCGTCGCATCATCTTGCTAGGGATGCTAGTCAGTGTGTTGTTTACGGGTGTTTTTTCTTATGCAGAAACGTATTGGTTAGCCGCAGCTTCACGTTTTGTCGCAGGAACAGCAGGTGCTTTTTGCTTCTTAGGTTGTATTGTAATGGCATCAAGGTGGTTTCCAGCGAGTAAAATGGCGATTGCCTCTGGTTTGATTGTGACCATGGGTATGTTGGGTGGTGCATTGGCACAAGAGCCAATGGCTGTCATGATTGCACAATATGGATGGCATGTTGCTGTTAGGGCTTATGCCGTATTAGGATTTCTTTTTTGGATTGTGATGTTTGTTATGCTCGCTGATTCAGCTGAAGAGAAAGTTGTAAACCCTGCAGGTAAAACAACTATAGCAGGCTTAAAGGAGAGCGCCTGTGTTGCTGTAAGAAATACCCAAAACTGGTTTTGTGGGGGCTACACAAGTGCAATGAACTTAATTATTCTTGTGATTGGTGCTATTTGGGGTGCGGGTTATTTAGAATCTGTCCATGGGATAGCGCATCTTCATGCGACACGCATCACATCTTTTATATTTTTTGGCACAATGATTGGTTCACCTTTGGTGGGTGCATTTTCTGATTCACTCAAAAAAAGACGTATGCCAATGTTGGTAGGTGCTTGGGTTTCTTTATTATTAATTATGATTGTGATTTTATCAGATTCATTAAGTTTTACCGTGTTAAGTGGTTTGTTCTTTTTATTAGGTTTTACAACAAGTACACAAGTATTAACTTACCCAGTGATTGCAGAAAGTAATGCCCCTGAGCATACAGGTGTGTGTGAGGCATTGGCAAGTTTCATGATCATGGGTAGTGGTGCGATTTGCCAGGATATTTTTGGTATGTTGATGAATTACCACGCGGTAGGCAAATTACATGCCTCAGAACTGGTTCACTACACTGCCAGCGATTACCAATTTGCATTTTGGTTGTTACCTGTTGGTTTTGTGTTAAGTTTAGTGTTTGGGTATTTTGCTAAAGAAACCAATGCTCAATCGATTGTTGACTAAGCATTGGCTCGGCTAATACCATGACTTGGGATCAAGCTCATCATTTAATGCAACCTAAACTACAAACTTTTACCTACTATTTAACAGCCTTCCAAGTTCGGGTGTATGCAATCACCACTGGTAGAGACAACTGCATATGAGGCATTGACCATAAAGAGGCTCAATAAAGTGATTAGATATAAATTTCTCATTATTATTCTCCTATTTAAATAGATCGGCTATTTCATCAGCATTGGTATTTACCAAGTAGAGGGATCAAGGTAACTGGTACTTGATTGACTTGAACCTTCACCCTCACATGCTTCATTTGTATCTTCGCCACCCCCACAGTCTTGAGCATATGAAGCATTGACCATAAAGAGACTCAACAAAGTGATTAGATATAAATTTTTCATTATTATTCTCCTATTTCTAAATTAATTATAGTGCATAAGCAATTGTTTTTTCATATTTTTTAAAACCAAGAAATATTAAATAGAAAAACTACTAAATCCAAGGATAATCGTGTTTTCATCATGATCATCCTTAGCGTGGACATTCTCAGAATCTTTGACACTAATGGTATGTTTAGTGATTGGCGTAAAGGTATTTAATCGTAAAGATTTTCCTAAGAAAAATATATTTGCATTCATAGTAACTGATAAAGACAGCAATTTATCTTTTACAATGTCTAATAATACTTCCATGTCTTCTTTTTGTTTCGCGAAAAACCCCAGGATAAATTCTTTTGCAACTTTCTTCGGGCAAAGTATTTCTAACTGTCTTATTGATTTATAATCGTTGGGATCCATGGCGTTTGTACTATATGGCAGTGAATGCCTTGAATACAGACATCTTGCTGTTTTATTTGTTAATGCCCAATTCTCTGCTTTCAAAAATGAGGCGTTGTGACAGCTTGCATTGCGATCAGAAATATAAATATCATCGCGTTCTAGGATGGCCTTATCTATGCGTAATACGCAAATATGTTTACCTCTTGATACATACATCATTGCATTATGTGGCTGGGCAAATAAGCATACAAAAGACCAGAGAGGCAAGGTTGTTTTATGCTGGTCATCCAGTTGAATGGTTTTATCTTTTCTTAATGACTGAATGGTTTTGTTTGAAATATCTGTATGTGGTATGTCTTGGGCGTCATTGTGAGATAAGATCCCTTTATCTAATATGCTTGGTACATTATCTATATCTGTAATGTAGTAAAGTTCCTGAATGTCTTTTGTGGTGATCTTTTTTGAGGGGCTAAACATGCTTGTTTTTGCTGGTTAAATGAGTGAACCTCTGCGTGCCACTGTGGTCAAAAAATTTTTGAATGTTCCACGAGGAACTTATGATCTTTGATAAGTCATGTTCATGACCATGTTCAAACCAAAGCTCTAAATGGGGATGTTGGGAGGCTTGGTGAATGATTTTTTTAATGTCATCAAGGCCATCTTTACCACTATACAATGCTGTATTAGGTTCAAAAAAAATAGATGAGTCTTGCCAATCTGACTCAACATAGGGAGGGTTTGAGATAATGATGTCTATTTTGTCTAAGTTGATGGCATTTAACCAGTCTCCTTGAACCCAGTGAACATGCATGTCTGGATAATTTCTTTGGTTGCTTAAAGCAACGTTTAAGGCATCTAAACTTAAATCAAGACCGATGACATTGCATTTAGGTAAATGTTTTTTTATCGCTAGGGCAATAGCTCCAGACCCGCAGCCTAAGTCAAGAATGTGATAGGGCTTATGCTTCGGTGTGTGTTGTAAAAATAACTCAACGAATGTTTCCGTTTCAAATCTCGGAATCAAAACATGTTCGTTTACCGTTAAATTGAGCCCAAAAAAATCAACATGGCCAAGAATGTAAGCTAAAGGTTTGCCTTTGCTGCGATCGTCAACCCATGTGCTTAATTGTTGTTCGGATTCAGCGCTGTCTTTTAGCCACTGATGTTCTTGTGCTGCATTTTTAATTCCGCTGTCTAATAGCTTTTGAATGAGCTTATTCATAATATGGTCTTATTGGGTTGACCAGGTTGCTCTTGGACATATTTAGGCACTAGATAGCCCGGTAGTACGGTTTGTAGTTCTTTAATAAGGTGTCTTCCTTTAGACATGGGGACTTCAAAATGCATGGCACCTTTGACAGGATCAAATTGATGAAGATAATAAGGTAGTATGCCATGATTAAATAGCTTTAGCGAAAGTGTTTGCAACGTGTCTACTGTGTCATTAATGTCTTTAAGTAAAACAGACTGATTAAGCATAGTGATGCCTAATGATTTCAAAGTATCTATGGCTAGTTTATTCTGATCATTTAATTCATTGGCGTGGTTAACATGTGTAACAATGACCCAATGCCATTGATTATATTCTTTGATTAACTGTGTGAACGCGTAATCAATTCTTTTGGGTAGTACTGTTGGAATTCTTGTGTGAAACCTAACGATGTTAATGGTCTGTAATGATTGAAGTGCATCAAATATCTTTTCTAAGTGATGATTCTTTAGCATCAACGGATCGCCACCACTTAGGATAACTTCATTGATGTCTGGGTGATCTGACAGGTATTGAATCAGCTGATCCAAATGTTTTAGAATGCTATTCCCTTCATAGGGAAAATGTCGCCTAAAGCAATATCTACAATGAATCGCACAGGCGCCAGTTGTGGTGATCAATACTCGATGTTTATATTTTTGTATGATCCCACCATGAATGATGTCATGTTCTTGCAATGGGTCTATTAATCCATTGCCTTTGCTTTCGTCTATGCTTGGTATGAATTGTTTGGTAAGCGGGTCATTTGGATTATGCTCATCAAATGTTGATAACAAATCGCTAGGAATTTTGACTTTAAAGCCAAAATCCTCACTTTTTTGCTGCCATTTTTCTTTTAATTCTGACATATGTCGATTGCTATGGGTTTAGTTTTGTCTAAACGGCTCCATCACAATGCTACTTTGGTCCGAGCTAGATAGATTGCTATAAGAGACTGGTCTAACATAGCCAACGTGACTTTGATCTAAACTAAATACAGTCAGTGCATTTAAAGGATGGACTTGTGCGGTACTTTGGTTTGATGCGCGTAATAGTATGCGTTTGGAAATTAGATGTTGTCCATTGAAATGGCTGCTGCCTGTTGTGCGAAGAATTAGCCGTTTAACTTGTCCTGCTAAGTATGCTTTGCCTGAATCGATAGTGGCGACAAGATCATTGGTGCCATCGAGCCAATAGACGACCAAGCGTCCATTGCCAGTTTTTAAAATTTTCTTAATACTTAAAAACCCATCCATAATGGCATCATTGCTTGTGTTATGGACTAGGGTGTTGATGCGACCATTCCAGTGTTTAGTTCTTAGCTGGCAGTTGTCATGTAGCGAAATGCTTTGCAGCTTTCTTGGGAGGTTGGCTCGAACTTGTCCAGCTGTAATGATCATAACACCATCTTCGATAGACGTTTGTATTGTATTTTTTTCAGAGAACATGTCCTTTTTGCCATCAATATATAGAGAGGCGTTACCACTACAAATGATGTCTGTTATGTTGTGGTGCCCAGCATAGCATGCGGAGAAGCAAAATATGGTTGCAAGTATTTTGAATTTTCTAAAAGACATAGTGGGCCTCATTGGATTAAATCAATTTCGATTCTATTATTGAAAAAATGCTGTTCGACATCATTGGATCCGTGTATTCTTGGCTCTTGGAAACCCATGCCTCTAACGTTCATTTTGTCTAGTGAAATGCCTTGTGACCATAGGTAGTCGGCAATTCTTTGCGCTTGTTCGCTGCTAGTCTTGACACCAATCGGCCCTTTAAGTGCTTCACTAGTGAAACCATAGATATTAACAATTCGAGCTTTTTTGGCTAGTGGAACGATTTTGTTTAATAGCTTACTTGCTCTAGTTGTATATTGTAGGTTGGGATTTAAAAGTTTTTTTACAGAATAAATATATCGATTTGCATTAGGCAAATAAACGACCTCATCGCTTATGATGGGGAACTGTTTTAGTTGAGGGTTTAATTTGGCATTTGTTAGTTCATTGCCCTTATTTATGTTTTGCTCAGCCGAAAATGCTGAGGCACATATTAGAGTAATGATGATTAGTTTTTTAAACATGTTGTTTATCTCCAATTAATGATTCTAACCAAGATGAAAATTCAATTAAACAATTTATTTTTGTGTCGCGACAAGTTTTGCACCAGTCGAGTAATTGTCTAACTTTTTCAGAAACGTGTGTATTGTGTAGAATATCATGTAAATGTGTTTTGAGCTCAACAATCTTTTCAAGTTGTGGGTTGTCTCTGCATATGCTTGTAAGTTTGGAGAGTTCATTTTGTGATAGGCGATGATATGATTTTAAGATAAGTTTTTTAATTCTATTAGGTGTTTTTTGACCTTTCAAAATTACTTTGTTGACAGAGTTGTCATAAATTCTTAAAAGTTGTAGTTTGTGTTGATTGAGTTGCTGAAGACTCCATCGGTTAGAGATTGGAAGAGGTGTATTTAATCTTTCAGCAGTATATTTAATCTTTGCAAGTCCAAAACATTCAAATATCTTAATGTAAAGATAGCCTACATCAAGTTCAAACCATCTGCGTGATAGGTTTGCAGCATAAGGAAATGCATGATGATTGTTATGGAGTTCTTCCCCGCCAATAATTATGCCAAATGGGAAGAAATTGGTAGAGTGGTCGCCTGTATCATAGTTTCTGTAGCCAAAGTAATGCCCAATGCCATTAATAACTCCCGCAGCAAAAAAGGGTATCCATGTCATTTGAACAAGCCAGATGCACAAGCCTGGCAAGCCAAATAATATTATATTTATTGCCAATAAGTAGATGACTCCAATTTGGCCAAATTTAGAATAAATATTTTTTTCAACCCAGTCATTAGGTGTGCCAGCACCATGCTTGGTTAAAATTTCTTGATTGCAGGCAGCTTTTCGGTAAGGTACTACCCCTTTCCATAAAATAGTGTTGATGCCTTGAGTAACAGGGCTATGTGGATCTTCTTCTGTATCCACTCGTGCGTGATGACATCTGTGGACAGCTACCCATTCTTTGGTTTTCATGCCCGTTGTGATCCATAGCCAGAAGCGAAAAAAATGACTTGGGAACTTGCCTAGCTCTATGGCTCTATGAGATTGGTGACGATGAAGGTAGATTGTGACAGCCATAATAGTTATGTGAGTCACTACTAACGTGTAAATTAGATAACCTGAAAATGATAAAGTTATTAGGCCATACATATGATCTTAAAGCATCCTGATTTCTATAATGTTTTACCACAAAATTTTTTGAAATGCACGTTTATTGAGCTGTTACAGGGTATAGGCCATGAGGCACGATCCAGCCCATGTAGGCGCCCAAAAATAACAAGCCAAATAGAATCATTGAAAAGCCTACTCTAAAACTAAGGGCCCTAGCCATTTCTTTGCGATTGATGTTTGTATTAAACATAACAAACAATGCGCTTGCTAAGCTTGCAATGGCAAGCACCAGCAGGGTGATAATTAAAATCTTATACATGCTTTAAAGTATACCTTTTTCTATAAGAGATTGAAATGCATTGTCAAAATTGATAGCGTTCATAGTAGGATGAAACTTAATTCTCTTCTAAAAAAAATAGATATGTTTACTGTGCTAGTATTTCTGGCCGTAGTATTTTTAATTTTTTTAGGGTTTTGGCAAATTGATCGGGCAAATGAAAAAAAATCCATAATAGAGGGCCTATCAAGCAACCCGAAAAAAATGTCTTTGGTTGATTTGCGTGATGAAGCTCTGGTTGGGTACGAAAAAATAGTTTTGACAGGTGGTTATTGGCTGCCAGAAAAGTTCATTAAGAAAAATGTTGTTAAAGATAACCAGTTAGGGTCTCAAATATATCGACTCTATTGTCAAGAGGATATATGTGTCATTGTCAATGTTGGCTGGGTTTCTATGAGTCAAATAACAACTTTAAAAGATGAATCAGTTAACTTGACTAAGCTTGAAGGCGTAGTACGTGTTTTGCCTTATGTTATGATACGAGAAAAGATGCCTTTAAGTTATTTCAAAGGTTTTGGGATGATTGTGAGTCTAGACAAAAGTTTTTTATCTTTGTTAACAGGGAAAGAGATTGTTGATTGCGAAATGCTCTTAGATCAAAGTTTAACCAATTATCAACAGTTAACGACAATTCCAAAAGTATCTGTAGCAAGGCATTATGGGTATGCCATTCAGTTCTATTTACTTGCTTTAGTGCTTATAATTGGATATATTTATTTAAAGAAATGACTTACAAAGCAAAAAAATTCTTAATCATATGTCTGGTCCTAAGTGTCGCGCCTGTATTATTTGCTGGCTTTTGGCAGTTTTATGGTCATGCCAACCCCACCCTTCAAAAAGGGAATCTATTAGAAAATTCAGTCTATATCCAAACATCAAAGTTTAATGATGAAGTCCCAAAATGGTATTTGACGCGAATTGCAAACTTCAGTTGTGATGCAACATGCCAAGGGCAGATGTATCTTTTAGAAAGACTTAAGCTTGCAACCGGTAAGAATCAGCAAAGACTTAAAACTGCGATGATTGCGCTTAAGCCGATTCATACCAAAGATACAGTGGTAGTTTCGAAAGAAAAAATGATACAAATTAGAACTTACATCAAAAATGATGATATTTTGATCATTGACCCAAGAGGTCGAATTGTCATGAGTTATCAAGGTGATGTTGATCCTCGTAAAATAAGTGCTGATCTAAAAAAATTACTCAAGTTTTCTAGGCTAGGTTAATGCACAGTCCGGCAAAGACATATCTCTACTTTACATTAATGGTGTGGGGTTGCTTGACAGTTTTGTTAGGTGCTTTTACTCGTATCAGTGATGCTGGTTTAGGTTGTCCAGATTGGCCTGGCTGCTTTGGTGAAATTACTGCGCCATTTAGTGATGCAGAGCTATCCGAGGCGCTGACGCAATATCCTATTGATGTTCATGTCTCTCCGTATAAGGCTTGGCTTGAAATGATACATAGATACGCCGCGAGCCTCTTTGGTGGCATCATCATATTAGTGGCATTTCAATTGTATCGTGCTGAGAATGATACATTTAAAAAAATGATGTCAATATTGCTTGTGGGGTTGGTTTTGTTTCAAGGAGCACTCGGTATGTGGACTGTTACCTTAAAACTACATCCACTGATTGTGATGGGCCATTTGCTTGGCGGCATGTTGCTTACATCCATCATGGCATGGCTATTTTTTGATAGCATAAAGCCAAGAAAAATCTTTACACCCCAAATGCCATCTGTTGCTAGGTGGATTCGTTGGGGCATAGGTCTTCTTGCCCTGCAACTTGTGCTTGGTGGTTGGACCAGCGCAACTTATTCTGGGACAGTGTGTGCAACTTTCCCAAACTGTGAGGGAAGCTTTTTTCCTAGTATGGATTTCATGTCTGGTTTTACGTTATTTCAGAAGTGGGGTGAAAACTATCAAGGTGGTATAATGACCCATAATGCAAGAATGGCTGTACATATGATGCATCGATATTATGCATTTATTGTTTCGATGTTTTTTATTGTTGCTGCTATTAAATCGTTTGCTTATCCTGGTATTAATAAATTTTGGCCAGCTGTGGTGCTTGGTGTCCTTAGTATTCAAGTTGCGCTTGGTATCTTAAATGTTTGGTGGTATTTGCCGATTTCATTGGCAGTGTTGCATAATTTTTTTGGCCTAATGCTTCTATTGGTAAGTGTTGCCTGGTACATGAAAGCTAGATACCAATAATGACCCAAGCTAAATTCAAAGAATGTCTTGTTTTGTGTAAGTTTAGAGTGGTTGCCCTAATGCTACTATCTGCTGCTGTTGCTATGTTGTTAACGGATCATTCACATCCGATTACCATGATCCAGGCATTATTTGGCATTGGCTGTGTTGCTGCTTCTGGCGGTGTTTTCAACCAGCTTGTTGAAACCCCCATTGATCAAAAAATGCAAAGAACCAAAAAGAGGCCTCTTCTTACAAAGTCAGTTTCTTTTAATGAAGCTTGGGGTCTAGCTATAGGGTTAATGGTTCTTGGTACATTGGTTTTGTATTTTATGGTTAATACACTAACTGCTTTAATTTGCTTAGCAGGCATGATTGGGTATGCATGGGTCTATACATGTCACTTAAAGCATTTAACGCCTCAGAATATTGTAGTAGGTGGTTTAAATGGCGCGTTGCCACCATTATTAGGCTGGACAGCTGTTACAAATGAGGTTACTGCACAAGCTTGGTGTTTAGTTTTAATTATTTATACATGGACCCCACCACATTTTTGGGCCTTAGCTGTTTGTCGACAAAAAGATTATGCAAATGCAAAAATTCCAATGTTGCCTGTTACACATGGCAAAGAATTTACCTATATCCAAATTATACTATATTCAATTTTAATGGTTCTTTCGACAGTTTTGCCAGTGCTAATAGGTTTGTCGGGATTAGTATACTCTATCGCGATGTTATATTTGAATTCATGGTTTATGTATCTGGCCTATAAATTATATAAGTCACATAGTGATGCTGTCGCTATGCAGTTATTTAAATATAGTATCGCTTATCTTGCATGGCTATATATTGCGATGCTAGTCGATCACTATTTTCTCATTGCCATTTGATTAATATGAAATATTGGTCTCAGTGGTTGCTTAGACATAACGTTGTCCACCCACAGATCCATCAGGATGATAGTGGTTTATATTGGCTTTTACATAACAAAAAAAAGCGTATGGATTGGTTTGAAAAACATCAACTTTATCATCAGTCTGGCATGTCAAAAAAACATCACAAATTATTGCAAGCCGTATATGGGCGAACGGACAGCGCACCTTTGATTTTGGATGCATGTGCAGGGCTTGGAAATGATATGTTTATCATGGCACTAGGTGGTTGCAAGGTCATTGCTTGTGAAAAAAATCCTCAAGTATTTGCTGTGTTATCAGATATGATGGCGCGTGCTCAGAAAAATAAATGGTTTGGCCAAGAAAATATTAATCTTATTTTTGGGTCGGCAGAAAACATAATGAGAACATGGCCAGACTATAGAGCCCGACCAGATGTTGTTTATCTTGATCCAATGTTTGAAAAGGATTTTAAAGGCGAGGTTAAAGCAAATGCAGCCTTTTTAAAAAGCTTGGTGGACATAGAGACATCTAAAGACTTATTTGAAATAGCATTAAATTGCGCAAATTCTAAAGTCATTGTAAAAAGACCTAGTCAAGCAGACCATCTATCGGATGCAAAACCCACCTATATCATAGAGGGTAAAACAACACGTTATGATGTTTACCAAGTAGGGTGAGTGTTAGTTAGCAACTTCTTTGATAACTTTCTTTTGTTGGTGATAGACCCATAATATCAAGATTGTAAAGGCTATACAGCCAATGATAAGAGCATAAGGATCAAATGCAGGGCCAACGATGGCAAATGGCTTGCTTTGCCCTTTATAAGCAATGGCAGCAGCAATACAAACCCCAATTAAAGATTCTCCGACAACAAATCCTGATGCAATCAATAAGCCTTTTCTCGAGACTGCATCCAGAGTGGTTTTTTTGACTCTTTTTTTGGCTAATGGTAAAAGCGCTTTGCGGCAGAAGTGGCTGAGTATCCCACCGAGGACCAACGTTAAAACAGTTTCAATAGGTAGGTATGTGCCTATGCCAATCGAGACAATGGAAAGTCGGGTATGTTTGTTCTTTTTTAAGTAAAACAAATCAAATAAGATAAGGACGATAGCAATGGCTACACCAACAAGAATTAAATTCCATGGCATGTCATGTTGAATGATTCCTTTGGCAATTGATGTAAGTAAAGCAGCTTGAGGCGCTGCTAATTGATTTTGTGGGTTCATATCTGGACGGGGCAAAGGTGCGCCAACAAAACCATAGGCTTGGTAAATGATTTCAATGATCGGAGGTATCACAAGAGAGCCAACAATGACGCCAAAAATTAGAGCGATTTGTTGCTTCCATGGTGTTGCTTTGACTAATGCCCCAGTTTTCAAGTCTTGAAGATTGTCGTTAGATACTGAGCCCATTGCAATGATGCTTGCAGTAATAAATAAGCTAATACCTATTACCATAGCGTCAAAATGATGTGATGTATAATCTACAATCTGATGGCTTAAAAACCAATCAATCATCAGTGAAGAAAGGATAATCGCAATGATACTTACGCCTGAAATGGGGCTGTTAGATGAGCCGGTAACCCCTGCAATATAACCACAAACAGCAGCAATGATAAAGCCTACAACGACAGCGAACATTGTTGAGATCAAAACTAAGTTGATAGTCGATGTTATGCTCATGGGTAAATGTTCTTCTGACACAAATAATCCTATAATGGCTGCAAGTGGGAATAATAAAAACACGATTGCACCCATAACGTTAAAGAGAGGAATGTCTTTTTCTGTGCGACTTATTTTTTGCTTGTTGCCACTTCCCTGATACTCACTTATGGCTTGAACAATACCTCTAGCAACAGGCTTAATCAGTTTGACGAATGTCCAAATTGATGCAACAGCAATGGTGCCTACACCAATGAAGCGTACTTTTGTTGCCCAAATTTCATTTGCTATCGCATCAAGAGGCAAGGTATGGTCAGTGACCCCTAAAGAAAAATATGGTACAAAAATTAGCCAGCTTAGGGCAATCCCAAACAACATATTTAAACAAATCCTTAAGCCAATTAAATAACCCGCACCTACCAATGCTGGAGACAAGCCAATACTAAACCCAAAGATCGCCCCAAAAAATTTACTAAAATAGGAAATTTTTCCTGCAAAAATAGCTAGTCCATTGCTACAAAAAACAAATAAAGCAGATAAAAAAGAGCCATTCATTATGTCTTTTACAGAGGCATAATTATTTTTCACGGTGTCATCATCATTGCCAGATTTTAGAACTGCTGCTGCTGCAACGCCTTCTGGATATGGTAATTCACTATCTACAACAAGGGCTCTTCTTAAAGGAATGCTGAATAAAACACCAAGAATTCCACCGATCATACAGATCACACTGGTTTCTAAATAATCGAAACCGCGCCAATAACCAATCATGACAAGTCCTGGCAAAGTAAATATAACAGTTGTGAGTGTACCAGCAGCAGATGCAAAACTTTGTACCATACAGTTTTCGAGGATTGAAGAGTCGCGCACAAGTCTTAAAACGGACATCGAAATGACTGCTGCGGGAATTGCTGAAGAGAATGTCATCCCAACCTTGAGTCCAAGATACATATTAGCTGCTGTAAAAACAATGGTGATTAAGCTTGCTAATATACAGCCACGCAGCGTTAATTCTTTCATAGTTTCTCTCTTAATTCATAAATGAATGGTTTGAGTATAGATGAGATCATAAAATTAGGCAGTGTTTTTTATAAAATTATTAATATGCGAGTACATTTCTGGATGCCATTGATGCGCACAGGGCAGCATATATAAAGACGTCGTTGGTAATGCTAGCAATCCATGATAGGTTGCTTCAGCTAAAGACCAAGGTACAACATCGTCGTATTCCCCATGCATGATTAGGGTTGGTGGCGCGTTATTATGACTGAAGTTGAAGGGGCAGTAACCTGACATTGCAATGATGCCTTGGACCTTGCTTTGCAGTCCATGAAGGCCAGAGTATATTGATTGTGCTGCCCCTTGAGAAAATCCACCAATAAAGATAGGGTTGGCCTTTTCAGTTTCCAGGATGTGTTCAAGTCGTTGATGTGTCTCTATAATGCCTGTTTCTTGGGGGTCATCCTGTCGATCGAATGATTTAATGTCAAACCAACCAGGTGCTTCTTGTTGGTATAAGCTAATAAAGCGACTATATGCACCAGGTAGAATCCATTTAATGTTTGGAAATAGTTTCCCAAAAAAAGTGAAGTCATCAGGAGATGCCCCTAAGCCATGAAGCCACACAACAGTAGCGAAGGTTGCTGATTCATTAAGGACTAAAATATTATTTTCCTGCAACATCGCCCCACAAGTATTTATGTAATTGAATTTGTAAACGATAGGGTAATTTAGCTTCAACCATCCAGTCGGCCAACATTGTTGCGGACAATGAGGTGTGTTCTGGTGAGAACCAGATTTGATTATGTTTGGTGCAAATTTCCGAAGCCATTTTTGCAGACCATGTAAAGTCATTTTTGTCGCAAATAACAAATTTAATATGATCGTGAGGCCTTAAAATATTAAGGTTTTCAAGGTGGTTCTTATTTTCTTCAAGTGATCCAGGCGTTTTTAAATCCATGATGCAGATAGCTCTTGGGTCAACCTGAGCAATTGAGATGCTGCCACTTGTTTCAATTGAAACTTGATATTCGTCATCACATAACAGTTTAATTAAATTATGCACTAATTTTTGTGCAAGTGGCTCACCACCTGTAATGCATACATACTTAGCTTTTGCTGATTTAATTTGATTGACAACCTGATCAATTGATTGGTTCTCGCCACCTTTAAAGGCATATGCAGTATCACAATATTGGCAACGAAGTGGACAACCTGTCAATCTGACAAAAGTTGTCAGTAGACCCGCAAATGGTCCTTCTCCCTGAAGGGATGTGAAAATTTCATGTATTTTTATTGTTTGGCGCATAAGTGACAGAGAAGTGGTCATTTTCCGAAAGTGTTATCGTTAGTAATTCAATGTTTTTCGTTGTCAAGAGGGTAATGGTTTGATAGAGCCATTTAGCAATATTTTCAGTTGTTGGGCTGACTTTGTCGAAAGGCTTTAATTCATTAATAAATTTGTGATCTAGAGGTGCAATGGCTTGTTCAACCCAGGTTTTGGCTTCATAAAAATCTACGACCATATCCGCTGATTGGTCAGTATTATAAAATGTCACAGCAATACGATAGGTATGCCCGTGAACATTAGCACAGCTGCCTGAGTAATCATAGAGTTTGACAGCAGATTCAAATTGATCTTTTATTGTAACGGTTAACATTGATGACGCTAAGTTATCATTTATTGAGTTTTAGGTCAAGATACGCTTGAGGATAGTGCGGGCATTCGGTATCATTTTTAGGTGTGGCTTAAATTTTTTATAGGGATCTTTTTATTTGGACAAACATTTGCAAGTTTGTACGATGAGCTGCTTTGGCGTCCAGATTTATCGATGTGTGAAGGTTCGTTCCTTCCCTTAAGCCAAGATCTTCAGTCGTTGCCCCTGAATCAAACCATCATCACCACAGACAACAAAAGTGAGCTTTATTTGGGTAAAGAAGCTATTTTAAGGGATGTCACAATCAATCAAAATAGAGTCAAGATATTCTCTGAAAATGCGCAATTAAAAGTAAATGCCGATAATGAATTGAAAAGAATTAATTTTATTGGTCTCACGTCTTATCATGAAGATGACTTTATTGTGACCGCCAAGCAAGGCAATTATAAAATGTCACAAGATAACTTATCTCTTAACGAATTAAATTATCGTATTGGGTCGAAAAGTAACATTGCTTGGGGGAATGCTACAAAGCTGGACAGAGACCATGACCAAACTTTTACATTTGAACATGTCAATGTGTCATTTTGTCCCCCATCTAGTCCTACATGGGCTATGAGCACGGAAAAAATGGTTTATTATCCTGACCAAAAATTAGTGACATTAGAGAACCCTGGTTTGGTTTTGAATGGTACAGAACTG
>JAQWRO010000029.1 GCA_029243665.1 Gammaproteobacteria bacterium | reverse complement strand
CACGTGTTAGGCCCAATGTTTGACCAACAACCTCTAATGTAGCAGCATCTTGACCCAATAGTCCATAGCGTCTTATGATTACATCTTTTTCAAGTTGTGATAACTGTTTTAACCACTTTTCAAGCAGTGTTTTTAAGCAATCTTCGCCAATAAAATCAATTGGGTTGGGTGCATCACCTTCTACTGTATCTACCAATGCATCATCGGAGTCGTCATAGACTTGAAGATCTAATGAAATCGAATCATTTTTCAAACCAAGTAACCATCGCACTTCTTCTATTGGTTTATCTAAAGATTTTGCAACATCTTCTGGCTCAACTCGACCACCCTGTTTAGTTTTCAACTCTTGATACTTACGTAAACAGATATTAAGCTGCTTAATAATATGTACTGGCAAACGAATCGTTCTACTTTGATTCATGATTGCTCGTTCAATGTATTGCTTGATCCACCAAGTGGCATATGTTGAAAATCTAAAACCCCTTTCTGGATCAAACTTTTCTAAAGCATGCATTAAACCAATGTTACCTTCTTCAATTAAATCCAAGAAAGCTAAACCACGTTCAACATAAGAGCGAGCAATTTTTACAACTAAACGTAAATTTGCTTCCACCATTTGATTTCTAGATTTTAAATCACCGGCCAAAGCTTTCTTTGAAAGTTCGACTTCTTGTTTTGCATTGAGTAGAGAAATATGACCTATTTCTTTCAGATACATATTCGTTGCATCTGCATCGCGAGATTTAAAGTTTGAATTAAGTTTTGATTGATATTCAGTTGTAAGCGCCATACTATCCTCCTTGATGACTGTAAAAATTCCATTTGAATTTATCATGAACTAAATATATTGATATTGCAACACTTATTTTAAAAAACTATAATAAATAATTATAAGCCGATGTTTTTTCTACGCTTTTATTCTATCAAAGTAAACGTGTGGCTTCATATTTTTGCCCAAACTAGCCATCCCAATTAATTGACCCTGCTTCACAAATTGACCCTTTTTCACCTTAATGTCACCAATTAAAGCATACATTGTCGACTGATTATTTGCATGCTGCAGGATAACCTGAGCACCCAAATCTTTATTACGCTTCCCAACATATAAGACCCTACCCTTGCTTACAGCACGCACATTTGCAGACACTTTTGGATAGAGCATCCATCCACCATGCTCATCACGCCTGGTTTGATGAGATACTCTCACTGGTGCAGACCACCCCTTTAAAAGCATTGCCTTGGATGGCTGCTTAACAACATTGTTTTTATTAGCCTCAATAACTAATTGCGGAATCTTTAAAACACGACCTTCTTGAATGACTTGATTTTTAGTCAAATGATTAACAGCCATAATTTGGTCTACTGGCACATCATAAGCATCTGCTATCGCAACCAGAGAGTCTGACTTTTGATAAGGATGATATTGAAACAATGATCGATTATAAGAAAGATCTAGAATAGGCGCTTCAGATATTGGCTGCTTAGATGCCTCACACCCAAACAAACATAAACTCACCAAGACAAAAGCTCTGATAATCACTATAAGACCATATAATTTGGATGCCTACGTATACAGGCACCTAATGCACTTAACTTTTCTTCAATATTTGAGTAACCACGATCAATGTGATGTATGCTTTCTAAAACACTTTCACCTTGAGCGCACAATGCTGCAAGGATAAGTGCTGCAGATGCCCTCAAATCAGTTGCCTTAACAACACAGCCTTTTAACTTTTCGACACCTACAATGGTTGCTTTATTCCCATGCAAAGATATATCAGCGCCCATACGCTTAAGTTCACCCACATGCTTAAAACGATTCTCAAAAATTGTCTCTTCTATTGAAGATTGACCATTGGCTACAGCGTTCATGGCCATAAACTGAGCTTGCAAGTCAGTCGGCACACCAGGATAAACCTCAGTCGTAATCGAAACAGGCTTTAAATCACCTGGCATATCTATAGAAACAGCTTTATCTTTAATATCTAAGGATGCACCTGCTTGCTCAAGCAACTTAAAAACTGACTCTAAATGCATAGGCTCACAATCATTTACTTTGATGGCACCTTTTGTCATAGCTGCAGCAATCAATAATGTACCAGCTTCAATTCGATCAGGTACAATTCTATGCTCACAACTGCCCAAGCAATCAACACCATCAATTGTAATTGACTCTGTTCCATCACCGATAATTTTAGCACCACACTTCCTTAGGAAGTCACATAAATCAGACACTTCAGGTTCTTTAGCAACATTGTTTAAAACCGTCCTACCTTCTGCACATACAGCTGCCATGATCGCATTTTCAGTACCAGTAACAGTCTGTTTTTCAAAATCAATGGTTGCCCCAGTTAATTTAGGAGCGCTGACATGAACCTTATCATCCATCATTACAACTGACGCACCCATTTTTGACATCATATCTAAATGAAGGTTAATAGGCCTTGCGCCAATAGCGCACCCGCCAGGCATATCTATTGTCACTTCACCAAAACGACTTACCATAGGTCCTAAAATTAAAATTGATGCCCGCATGGACTTAACCAAATCAGAGGGTGGAGACATTAAAGTTACGTTACTTTTTTCGACAGTTAGTGCTAACTTATCATCAACGCTATAAACCATACCAAGCGTACTCAATAATGAAATCATTGAAGTGACATCTTTAAGATGGGGAATCCCGTGAACAATAGTACCTTTTTCACATAAAAGAGTTGCAGCCAATATTGGTAAAGCTGAATTTTTTGAACCAGAAACCCAAGTTTCTCCTTTTAATTGACAAGGTCCATTGATTACTAATTGATGCATGAAATATATCCTAACGAATATGCACTTTGATTGCTAGCTACAAAATGACTTTATTTTTTCTTCTAACTGAGAATCACCTAAATAACTAAATAATTCTTCTGTTACCCCTAACATTTTTAACTTTATTTTCTTACGCTCCACCTGGTTGATAACACAAATCAAGAAAGCCACAAGGATTGAATTAATTCTTTTTACATCTCTGAAGTTAAGCTGCACAGAAGTAGCAGAGTCAACCCTTTTATATGTGGTTTCTAAGTAATCGCTTATTTCATCAAAATTTAAATGTTCAGGCAAAACAATCTCAAGCATTAACCAGTTACTCGCTTAATACTTGCAATTAATCCTGAAAATCCTGACTGCTTCAATATTGATTTAAATTGTTCTCTATAACTAGACACCAAGCTTAGGCCATCTACCATAATGTCTGAAACCAACCAGCCATCTCCATCTTTTTTCAGCAAATAATCCACCTTCCATTTATCACCACTTGAAAAGGATACTTGACTGTTTACCACAACCTTATTGCCTGGATTAGATACAGGCCTAAATTTAATTTGAATGTCTTGACCTATAGCCACATAAGCTATAAAAGATCTAATTACTAAGCGCACAAATAAATGTGTAAATTCCTCTTGCTGTTTTACCGTTGCTGTTTTCCAATACTTACCTGTCACCTGCTGCGCCAAGCCGCGCTCGTCAATGATTGGATATACCATCTTACCTAATTCATCAACTAGCTGATCCAAAGATTTCGACTGATTGGACGACTGGCTTACAGCCTTAATCATCGGATTCATTTTTGCCTGCATAAATGCAACAGGCTCTTGAGCCTGGGCAAACCCAAATAAAAATGCAAATATAATTAAAAAAGTAGTTTTTGATCTCATATCATTTCTCCATTACAAATGAGGTTGCCAACTTACCAATCAGTTTTTCTAAACTAATTGAAGAAACTGTTTGTGTGATTTCACCACCAGATTTAATAAAGCCATCATCAAAACCTGGTGTTACTTCAAGATATTTAGAACCAAGCAAGCCTTCTGTTGCTACAGATACACTAGTGTCAATAGGCAAGTTTTTAAAACGTGTATCAATCACCATAGTAACTTTTGCTTGATAACTCTTTGGAAGCAACTCAATAGACTCAACAACACCAATTTTCACACCAGCAATGCGAATGGGCGCATGGACATTTAGCCCTGAAATATCATCAAACCTTGCATATAACCGATAACCCTGATTTTGGAACATCGGCTCAACAGTGCTCGCACGAAGGGCAACCATGCCAAGACAAATGAAGGCAAATACAACAAACAAACCAACAATAAAATTTATACTCTTATGCATATAAGCTACCTCATCAGTGCAACTAAAATATAATCAAAAATTAAGACCAACATTGAACCCTGCACAACGGTTCTAGTTGAGTTTTTTGCCACACCAGAGGGCGTGGCATCACCAAAATATCCATGATACAAAGATACGCTTGCAATGATCAATCCAAAAATAACACTTTTAAACAATCCTGGCAAAACATCTGAGTAAAACAATATGCCATTTTTTAGATTAGACCAAAATGTGCC
This sequence comes from Gammaproteobacteria bacterium, assembly GCA_029243665.1. Taxonomy (GTDB): domain Bacteria; phylum Pseudomonadota; class Gammaproteobacteria; order Comchoanobacterales; family Comchoanobacteraceae; genus JAURNZ01. The sequence continues at coordinate 15,973 of JAQWRO010000029.1, read as the reverse complement.
GCTATCTAAACCAATTAATTTACCTGCAACAAAAGCACTACCTAACAAAGCAACCCAATTAAAGAACATCGTTAAAAGCGGCAGCGTAATAACCATAGCAACCAATCTTGGGCCTACGATTCTTGAAATTGGATCAACTGACATTAACTCCATAGATGCAAACTGCTCGCTGGTTTTCATGAGTCCTAATTCAGCGGTAATGGATGAACCCACACGGCCTGTATATAATAAAGCTGTAATAACAGGACCCAGCTCTCTAAATACTGATAGACCAAGCACAAGCCCAACTTCACTTGCCGCACCAAAGCTTTCAAGCACCCAGTAACTTTGTATGGTAAATACCATACCTATAAAAACAGCTGACATTGCAATTAGTGGCAACGACATAATACCAGCAAAAGAGATCTGATGGATCAAAGTCTGCCAATTTCTCTTGTTGTTGAAAAAAAGGATAAAACCATTCAACACAAGCCAAGCACCCTTACCCACACCTGCTATGGCGTTTAATGCTTTCGCACCAATGGCTTCAATTTTTTTCACTTAAAAAGATCCTCAACTAAGCTTTGACCAGGATGGTGAATCATGTCTTTGCTACCATCTGAATAACCATCAACAAATTTTCTTACCAACGGATTTTTATCTTTAAATACAGCTTTTGGTGTGCCTGAAGAAATAATTTTTCCTTCAGATAAAATATATACAACATCTGCAAGTTGCGTCATCATCTCTACCTGATGAGAGACAAGAACACTTGTCATATTTAATGTGGTATGCAAACGACGGATGAGCTCTAACAAAACCCATCGTGTAATCGGGTCCTGACCAGTAAAGGGCTCATCGTAAAACATAATGCTTGGGTCTCTTACAATCGCTCTTGCCAATGATACACGTCTCGCCATACCCCCCGACAACTCGCTTGGTATTAGGTCACATGCATTTCTGAGGCCAACTTTTTCTAACTTTAATTTTACTAGGGATTGCAAAAAGTCTTCTTTTAGCTCAAAGTGTTCTCTCAAAGGAAAAGCTACATTTTCAAAAACACTCAGTTCGTTAAACAAGGCATTGCTTTGCAGCATAACACCTATTTCTTTACGATACTCATATAGTGATCTACTAGACAAATCTGGTATATTTTTACCATTAAACATTACGCTACCAACATCAGGCTTGAGCTCTCCGGTCATCAATTTCATGAGCGTGCTTTTACCGGTACCACTCGGCCCCATAATCGCAATTATTTTACCTGAAGGAATTGAAATGGATATATTATCTAAAATTTTTCTGCCACTACGTGAGAACGTTACATTTTCCAATGTAATTGGTCCTGGTTTTTTTACCTCAGATGATCTATATTTGTTTAACATAACACTCTGTGAGCATAACTTATTTAAATTGATTATGGCAAGTATTCTATCGACATCAAAAACCAAACATTTGTTAGACACAAACTTTTTGGAAATTAAATCTTTATTTGTAAATCTAAATGATCATATAGCTGATGATTTTGAACGCGCAACAGATCTTCTTACTGAATGCAAAGGTAAAATTATTTTTTGTGGACTTGGTAAAACTGGTTATATTGCTAATTATGCAGCTGCACTGTTTTCAAGCCTAGGGATAAAATGTCAATTTTTACATGCCAATGAAGCCCTTCATGGGGACATGGGCATCATTGATCGTAAACATGATGTTTTTGTTATGATTAGTTTTTCAGGCAATGGTGAGGAACATTTATTTCTAGCCAACCATATAAATATTCCCTCAATCTTAATCTCAAGCAATCGCGAATCCAATGTTGGAAAAAAAGTAGATGTTAACATTGATATTCCTATGAATAAATCTCAAGAAGCATCTCCATTACATTGTGTTCCAACACATAGTAACGTCCTAATGATGCACATCATTAACACTTTAGCCATGAGCTATTGTAAAGTGAATGAAATCAATGCAAATCATTTTTCAACCAATCACCCCGGTGGTCAAATAGGGAGAGATATGTTTATGACAGTTGAATCAATCATGAGAACAAAAAATGATTTACCAGTCACTTCTTTAGAAACACCACTCATAGATGCCCTACCAGCCATTACCTCCGGACACTGTGGTTCAATCATGCTCCTGGACAACCAACAAAAATTATATGGCATCTTTACCGATGGCGACCTTAGAAGAGCTCTAGACCAACCAAATAACCTTCAAAAACCACTTAAAACTTTTGCTAAAACAAGCTTCCAAACCTGTACGCAACAGACGCTTGTTATGGACGCATTAAAAAAAATGCAAACATATAAAATAACTGCTTTAATTGTTCAAAACAAACATAGTGACTGGCTTGGCTTGGTACATATTCATGATGTTTTGAGGTCATTGAAATGCTCAGAAAATCTTTAGCCATTCTTCTATTAATTGCCACGCTACTTCCTTTCTTTATATCCATTAATGCTTTCAACACAAAGAAAAGTTTTTATCATAAAACAACGTTTGAGGATTTCAACTACGTAAAACTATCCAAAACTAAATCAGTTCAATTTAAAGCAACCTCGATAACCGAGCTTGATAAAAATTTCTGGCAAGCAAGAAACCCTATTATTAATGAAGATGTTTCCGATCAAAATAAGACAACTACTGAAGCAGACTTAGGCATCATCAGGCAAGACAATAACATCATGGAATTATTTGACAACGTCACAAGAAAATCTTCTGACCCAAACATGTCAGAACTCAAAACTGACCATTTAATTATTCGAAAGAATATAGAAGCCTATGAAACCAAAGGATTTACAGTATTAAGAAATAACAACCAGGTTTTAACTGGATATGATTTTATTTTTGATCAACTTAATAATAAATTTATTATTCCAAAACAAAGTAAATTAGTTTATAATCGCTAGCATGAAAGTACTAAAATTTGGCATAATTTGTGGGCTATTAACCCTTTTTCCTGGCTGTAGCTCAGACAACCCAGACGATCCACTCGAACCATTCAACCGCACGGTCTTTTCTTTTAATGACACCCTAGATCATTACATTGCGAAACCTGTCGCAAAAGGCTATGTTGCTGTCGTACACGCTGATGGCAGATCAATGATCACAAACTTTTTTAACAACTTAAGTGAGCCATTGAGAGCTTTTAATGATTTATTGCAATTAAAATTTGATAAAGCTTTTGATGACATGGAAAGAATGGTTGCAAATACAACAATTGGTGTCTTTGGATTCTTTGACTTCGCTGACGAAGCTTTAGATATTCCTATGAGACGACAGGACATGGGGATGACTTTTGCCTACTGGACCAATAATACTTCCACACCATTCTTGATGATTCCTCTTTATGGACCATCTAATGTTAGAGACTTCCTAGGCGATATTACAACAAACATCATAACCAATAATACAAGCTACCAAGAAGGGGAATATGGTTCACAGACTTCAACTAGCTCTCAAACTAATACTTTAGCTATTTTAAACCTGGTTAACAACAGAGCAAATGCCCTTAAATATGAGCAACTAATGTTACTACAAGTAGACCCTTACATCGCTATGAGACATGCGTATGAAAATGGTCGTGACCAGCGGTTCCGTGAACTCAATAGTTAAAAACCAAGTCGTACTATATCAACCTGAAATACCTGCCAACACAGGGAATATAGTACGCTTATGCGCTAATACTGGTACTGAGCTTTGTCTAATTGAACCCCTTGGGTTTTCAATGGATGATAAGAAACTTATTCGAGCCGGCCTAGATTATCATGAATTCACCCCTATCAAACGCTTCAAAGATTGGACACATTGGCGAGAAGAAAACAAAAGTCACGTTCCTATCGGACTAACAACAAAGACAACTAAATCTTTTTATACGTATGATTTACATCAACCGATTGCGCTCATCTTTGGACCAGAAACAAGGGGGCTACCAGAAAGCATCAAATCAGAAATCAATTGTGCTCGCATCCCAATGGCAGACCATCAGAGAAGTCTAAATTTATCCAATAGTGTTGCAATTGTTTTATATGAAACGCTCAGGTATCAAGGGTTTCCTGGATGCGAATAGCAGGTGACTGCATCACTGATATCAAACGGTTGAGCAACTTATCTTGATGCAAATCACCATAAACCAAATCGCTTATGAGCGCTATCAGCGGCACCTGGATCTTATTTTGATCACAAAAGACTTTAAGATAATTAAGCGATGATAAACCTTCAACCATTGAGCCGATAGCTTTCTTTGCATCATCCATAGAATAGCCTTTAGCAAGCAATTGCCCCATTTGACGATTTCTAGACTGGTCTACGGAACACGTCATGCAAAGATCACCCTGACCAGCAACACCATAAGCAGTTGCCGGATCTGCACCAATGGTGCGCAATAATGTACTTAAAACTTGATTGACATAAGTAATGAGTGCAAACCGCATATTGGCACTCATAAATAAACAATCTAGATAACCTACTAAAATAGCGATTGGATTTTTAAATGCACCCGCAAAAGCCACCCCTGTCACATCCTGACTCAGACTTAGCTGGATTGGCTCATTCGAAAACCACTCCTGCATATTATTTGCCAAACCAACATCCTTCGTTGCGCCAACCAAAAATGTTGGCTTGCCATCAATCAGCTCATTGGCAAACGATGGACCAGATAGCATCGCAACTCGATCTATATGAGTTGAAAGATAATCGGCCAATGTCATAACATTACCGGTATCATTTTCAATCAGCCCTTTGGAAGCGATGATACACGTTTTAGGTCTACTTTTATCCCCTAGGTGTGGCATTAAAATACTTGTTGCAGCCTGAGTTGGGCCTGCATATATCCAGTGGTCATAAGCTGCCTCAGCTAAACTTGTTTTTTGAGGCAACACTATCTCACTGGGTAAAGTCTTTTTACGTCGACCAATCAACTCCACAGGATATGTTTTTGCTAAATACGCAGCAATTGCACTACCCCAGTGTCCATTACCAATAATACTAAACATAATGATTCTTCCAATAAATCTTGATAGATTCAAAGATGATCGGCAAGATACTAATAAACATAATACCAAAGATAACGAATGATATATTTGAATTTACCATCCCAAGCTTGCCAAAGCACCACCCTGCGCCAATCATAACAGCAACCCAGAGTGATGCCCCAATTAAATTTGCCATCCAAAACGTCGCTTTTGGTAAATCTAGAATGCCAATCATTAACGGCATAAATGTTCTTACAATAGGAATGAATCTTGCAATAACAAGTGCTTTGACACCATAGCGTTGATAATAGCCTTCTGAATCATCTAATGACTTTTTTAAGCCTCTTTTTATTAGCCATGGCATAATTTTTATCCCTAAACGCTTTCCTAACATATAATTAAGTGCATAACCAACCAGCGTGGCCAGAAAAATAAGTGGCACAATAATCTCAATATTCAATAATTGTTGCGCTGAAAAAAGACCTAATATAAACAACAAGCCATCGCCAGGTAAAAATGGTGTTAACACGCAAGCAGACTCTAAAAAAACCACCATGGTTACCACTAAATAAACATAGTTACCCCAAGTAGGTATCAGCTCAAATAAATATTTATCAATGTGAAAAATATAATCCATCATAAGATATGTCTCCCTCTCTGTGATTTAAACCATAGTTGATTGACCTGATCAACGATGGGATGCCATGACTGTCTTGACTTAGCATGATCCCAATCAACCAAATCCATGGGCTGATGTTGCCATGAGCAAGCATAAACTGCCTTAGTTCTTCGACCAGTTAAAGGGTCTACCTGCCATTGCAAACATTGCGCACAGACACCTTTAAGCATACATTGCATTGGGCCGTAAGTTGCTGCTGTATAGACAGTATCATTTTTAAACACACCAATCACTTGCTTTAACGCATCAATTGCCTTTACACGATTGGGGTGACCCAAAACCCAAACATGAGTAAAGCCTAACTTGGGCACAGAGGTTTGTTGAGACTGTATAACAATGTCTTTGAACAGATATTTAAGCAACGTGATTACTTCATCACTTGCAACAACATAAACTTCATGCGCTAATTCTTTTAAAGCGGTAATCAAAGCAATACTGGCATTAAGACCCTTTTCATCCACATCAATCAAAACATTGGCTTTTTCAGTTTTTGGCATTGAAAATCTTACACCACTTGGCCCCATAACACTGATATTTTCATAATCAGGTGCATTTTTTTGATAGAAGACTAAATTATCTCCATCAACGCTTGCTGGAAACTGTACAGTTGACTCAAAATTAGATGATTCAACTCTAAGCATATTGCCTGGACGGCATGCGTTAGCCACACTAGGTGCATATATCGTTACTTTTTGCCAATCGGATAAAACTGGCTCAATAGCAATCAACTTTGAATCAAACCAATTAAGCACTTCACCATAATGAATAGATTTCTTGCCGACATTGATCACTGAAAAAATATCAGCATATGCTCTTTTAGCAGATGCAATCGCACGAACCACACTGCCGTGAAATGCTTTTTGTCCATCACCAACAACTGATACGGTATAACCTTCTTTAAGATAACTGGTGAATGGTGCTATATCTCCATCTTTACAATGTTGCCCGGGCGTTACTTTAACTAAACTGCCATTTTGCATCAAATGGGTTGCATAAAACCCATCTGACTTCTCAAAAGTCCCTTGATGCTCAAAGGTATAAGCAACATTTGGTGCAGCACCCGTTGCCACGTAAATGGAACCAGCTTCTAAAACCTGGGTTGAATTATCTGTGTGTTTCACAACTAAGCCAGAAACATGACCGTCTTCATCCAAGGTTGCTTCTAAAGGCGTTAAATGTGATTTATATAAAATACCTTCATTCAAGCCCTGCTCTATTTCCTCTGGATTGAGTCGATATGCAGGTGAATCTTGCATAGAGCGTCGATATACAATAGACACGCCACCCCAAGACTGAATAAGTTTACCATAATATGGCTTAGTGCCACTTGTCTTAGCATCAGCCTTAATTTTTTCGGCTTGCTCCGCATGCGTCAACATCGTTTGTAAAACTGCTTGTTGTGTTGGTGTTAATTGTGACACACAAAGTTCGTAATCTCCTTGCGACTTTAGAAATTGACACTGCATACGTAACCGTTCAATTTGACGAATGTAATAGGCTTGTAATTCAGTTGCCGTATCAATTGCTGTTAATCCACTGCCAATAACAAGCGCAGGTAATCTTACCTCCAAATCTGTAATTTTTTGATAAGCACCTTGATGCAGCGCCATTAAAAAATCGTTGGCTTGACGCATACCAGGTGCCAAACTATTGGGAATAGGTAATCCACGTGGAAGACCAGCACCTAACGCTATGGTTAAATGATCAAAGCCTAAGTCCCATACTTTTTCTACAGAAACATTCCCACCAAAGCGAATGCTACCCTTTAATTTAAATCGTCTTCTAAGCAATGCAATTTGAATCAGTTTCAGATAGTTTTTATCCCAACGTGCAGTAATGCCATATTCGCTTACGCCACCAAAACCACGACACTGTCTAACTTCCCCTGCTTCATAAATAGCTTTATAATTTTGGATTGGCTGATTAACCCAGTCATCTGGAATAGCATCTATTTTCAAACCATCCGCACCAAACACATCACATCCTTCCATCAGCAAATGATTAGACAATGAGAAACCAGCAGGCCCCATACCCATCACGAAAACGTTTTTATTTTGCGGTGGTTGCATGATCCATTGTGTGGGTCTCAAAGGATGCCAACGACAAAGTAAATCATATATTTCAACTCCCCAAGGCAGTGCCAGCACTTGATCTAAAATAAACGATTCAATTTTTGGGATATTGACAGGTCTTTGTTTTTGATAGATACAAGAACGCATGCATTCATTACAAATCCTATGACCAGTTGCAGGGACCATTGGGTTATCAATCATGACCATAATAAAAGCAGCCAATGGAGAACCATGCGCCATTAACCAATTCATTTCAGATATTTTTTCATCTAATGGGCACCCTGTTAAATGCTCATTAAAAATATCTTGTTTAATTTCTGGCAATCCTTTTTTAACTGGAAACCCTGAACGACAAAAATCTGTATCAGATGTATGACAATAGATACAGTAATCAGCTTCATGATAAATTTCTCGTTCTGTAGTAGGTGTTTCAGTCCAATTAAAACCATCTCTTGGCTTTTCTTCAACACCAACAATATCATCACCTTTTGTTGCATGTTTGACCAATGTTGTATGATCTTTTTTTTCAGGTAGAGAAAAGACACCCCAGTCAAAGCCTTTTTTCCAAATCACATAAAGCCAAACAATGATATCAGCTGTTTCATCAGGGTGGTCTTGATAATATTTTGCAAGATATACCTCCCCTTCCGCACTAATCCCTTTTCTTATAACCTCTGGAATCAATGACCAAGTAGCATCAATTTGTTCCTCAGGTAGTGTGTGTCTTCTACCTTTTTTAAAAAACAATTGTTTTAAAGCACTTAATGGGTCTTGTCTTTGCCAATTTTTTTGCCATGCTTCATAATCTTTTTTAACACCAAATAACTCGGCAAGCCATGCTTCTAAAATCAATGATAATTCAATCAACGTTTCAGAATCAGCACACTCACCTCTGCGAATAGCTTCAATCAATGGTTGGTGATGATTTAGAGTTTGTCTAAATGCTTCGTCAAAAACGAGCAAACCTTCATGTGTATAGGATGATTGATAAGCAATCGTTTGCTTATCAAAATGAAAATGATCCCCATCAAAAGATTTCATAACTTTTGATCCTTTCTAAGCAAACTTGCAAAAAGCCATCATTACTGCAACAATAGGATTCAACATTAGCAACCAAATTAAAGGTCTCCAATGAAGAAAATTTTTAAAAAGATGAATAAGTCATTTATCAGTGGCATGGATACTTTCCTCCAGACCTTTGATCAATCGAATACATCAAGTTCTTCTCAAAAGAAAGAAATAAAGAAGAGTAAAGACATCTCAAATAAAAGAGACCACATTCAAAAAAGTTCATCATCCCACCACGATTGGCCTCAAGATTAATTGTCTTGAGCATTTGCCAGTAGTTCAGCCAATTCGCCTGATTGGTGCAACTCACTAATGATGTCGCATCCACCAACAAGCTCACCATTCACATATAACTGAGGAAATGTTGGCCATTGACTAAAATCTTTAAGCCCTTGACGCAATTCACCATCAAGTAAAATATTATATGACTGAAAATCAATATCATATTTAGATAAAATGTCTACCACTGTTGCCGAAAAACCACACATGGGCATCATCGGCTCACCTTTCATATATAATATGACTGCATCAGCTGCTAATTGTTTTGTAATTCGATCGTTAATTGTCATGGGGGGTCTCCGGAGTTTTTGTAGTAAGGCCAAGTGCATGAATTTCATTACCTACTTTTTCGCCAAGCACACGATAAACCATTTGATGCTGTTGAATGCGTGTTTTCCCTCTAAATGACTCACTTGTTACAGTGGCATGAAAATGAACGCCATCATCTCCTTCAACGACAACTTTACCGTCTTTAAAAGCGGCTTGCAAAGCTTGCTCTATTTCTTTTTTATCAAACATAATGCTATATATTATCACAGAAATACTAGAAATGTTAAATTTATATTGTTTGAATTGTTTGCAAGAACCGTCGATTTATTTATAATATGCTTTTTGATAGGTAAATTATGACATACGTTGTGACAGAATCATGCATTCGCTGTAAATATATGGACTGTGTTGAAGTCTGTCCTGTTGATTGCTTTCGTGAAGGTGAAAACTTTCTAGTCATTGATCCTGAAGAATGTATCGATTGTAATCTATGTGTAGATCACTGCCCTGTCGACGCTATTTATGCCGAAGATGATGTACCAGAAGATCAAAAGCAGTTTGTAGAGTTGAATGCAAAACTTGCTCAACAGTGGCCTGTCATTGACCATCAAAAAGATGCCCCTGAAGATGCTGATGACTGGGCTGATAAAAAAGATAAGTTTGCTTTACTATCAGAAAAGCCCGCCGAATAAAAAAAAGATTTATTTATTCTGATTGATACCTTATGATAACCTTATTGCGCCCGTAGCTCAGTTGGATAGAGTGCCTGGCTTCGAACCAGGTGGTCGGGAGTTCGAGTCTCTCCGGGCGTGCACTTTGAGCTAACATTTTGTATGACTTGTACAATTTTTTTCTCAACTGTCAGTGTGTATTTTTTTGTAATATAATCCCACTTTTGGATATACTCGCACTGAGCCTTGTGAGATTGAGGCAGCCATGCATCAGGGGCGAAATAATTTTTAGCTGCATTGGTTTTACGTCCAGTTAACACTAAATTTTCTGCATCATTATAAAAGTTAGAGCGCTTATTTTTTGGCCATTGTTTGGCACCATGATCATACGCATATTTCAAGCTAACCACATGATCCATTGTCACATCTTCAGCGATTTGATAAGCCTCAAAGGTATAATCATCGATCCAGTAGCCTGACAAAACACGACATTTATCTTCTGTCTTAAATGTGACAGATTTTAAACTACGTTGCATTAATAGTTCATGGCGCTGATTACGGCAAGTGCCAGAAATACTTTTCCAACCATAAAAGTTTTTTCTTAAGCTTTTTGCTTTTGGCGCTACTGAGTCAGCATAACAAATAGAAGACACCAAGCTTATTAACATAAGCTTGGTGCCAATAGATTGTATTAGTTTTCTTTTAACCATGCCTCAATAAAGCTTAACCAGGCTCTTAAACTCATGGCTTCAGCACCTTTTGGCTTGCCAGGAAATGGTTTAACATTATAACCAAGCAAATCACAGTGAACCCAAGTTGTATCTTTTGAAACAAATTCACTTAAAAAAGCTGCTGCTGCAACTGTACCTGTGTCTACAGGCGTGTTTGCAATATTTACTAAATCTGCAATATCAGACTTAAATAAGTCCACATATTCATCTACAAGTGGCATTGACCACACAGGATCAGATACTGACTCACCATGTTTTTGCAAAGACTGCGTCAAAGAAACATCTTTACTAAAACAAGATACGACCGAACCTAATGCTCTATTGCCCGTTAAGGTTGCAAAATCAATCAATAGATCAGGGCTTCTTTCACAGGCTGCTGTCAGAGCATCAGCTAAAATAAGCCGCCCTTCTGCATCCGTATTTCCAATTTCAATGCTCTTTCCATTTCTTGAAATAAAAACATCTCCAGGTCTATAGCTTCTAGAGCCAACATTATTGTCAACGATTGGTACAATGACTCTTAAATCGATTGGAAGCTCTAGTCCCATGATTAAATTACCAAGTGCTAATGCATGTGCAGCGCCTGACATATCTTTTTTCATTTGACGCATGCCAGCTGCCGTTTTAATATCAAGCCCGCCAGTATCAAAACAAACACCCTTGCCTACCAGTGTTACTTTTTTATCACCAACCTTACCCCACTGAAGTTCAACCACACGTGGCGCTCTATCACTTGCACGTCCTACCGCATGAGTCAATGGAAAACCCTCGCTCAAACAATCTTCACCAGTAATAACCTGAATGGTTGCACCACAAGTTTTAGCTAATTGTTCAATTGAAAGTTGCATTTCTGCCGGACCCATATCTTCGGCAGGTGTGTTCACCAAATCTCTAACCCAGTTTATGGAGCGAATGACAAGTTGTAACTTTGATGAATCGACACCTTCTACATCCACTAAATGTAGCTGTTGTGAGACTTGTGTTTTATAACGATCAAACTTGTAAATACCTAAATGCCATACTAAATGAAGTAAAAACAAATCATCACCAGTCAATGTTGTCACAAACTGATAGGTGCCGTGAGGCAATCGTTTTGTTACTTCAGCAGCATTCCAAATAGAATCACCCTCTGAAAACCCAAATAAAACAGTATGTATTTCGCCTGTTTCATTAATAAGGTTCAGTTGCTGACCAGACTTTGCTGTAAAATCATGTGCCTCAATTTGTTTTTGATCAAATGCACTTAAATTTAAAGTGCCTAGATTCTTTGAAGAAATAAGTTGTATTTTAATCATACGGATTCAACCTTTAAATTGAAAATCTTATCAGGTGCAACATAATCCATTTTAAGAGCATGTGCGACTGCTGGATGAGTAATGGCACCTTCACAAACATTGAGACCATTTACTAAATGACTATCACGGTTCAAAGCATTGCTTAAACCTAAATTTGCTATAGATAATACGTGCGGCATAGTCACATTATTCAAAGCAAATGCAGATGTTCTTGGCACAGCACCCGGCATGTTAGCTACACAATAATGAATGACTCCATCAATAATATAAGTTGGGTCTTGATGCGTTGTTGGTTTAGATGTTTCAAAGCAACCACCTTGATCAATAGCAACATCAACCAATACACTGCCTGGACGCATTTTTGATAACCAATCACGCTTAACTAATTTTGGTGCGGAATCTCCTGGAACTAGCACAGCACCAACCACTAAATCAGCATCTAAAACATATCTTTCAATGTTTGCAGCACTTGCATAAATGGTATCTAGTGTATCTCTAAACTCAAGGCTTAACTCTGATAAACGTCTACTAGAACGATCTAACATAGTGACATGTGCGCCTTTACCTAATGCCATGACTGCAGCATTGGTACCTACGACACCACCACCGATAATAACTACTTTACCTTTATCAACACCAGGTACGCCACCAAGTAAGATGCCTGAGCCTCCCTGAGGTCTTTCTAAACATCTTGCACCTGCTTGAATGGAGAAACGACCAGCAACTTCACTCATCGGCGCAAGAAGTGGCAGACCACCAAAATTATCCGTAACCGTTTCATATGCAATGGCTGTACACTTAGACTCTTTTAGTAAATCAGCTTGCAACTTATCTGCTGCTAGATGAAGGTAAGTAAAGAGTATTTGACCTTCTGAAAGCATCTTACATTCGTCAGGTTGAGGCTCTTTTACTTTAATGATCATTTCTGCTGTGTCAAACACTGCTTTTGCGTCAGGTAGTATTTTAGCTCCCGCAGCTTGGTAGTCTGTATCTAGACATCCAATTTCTACGCCTGCATTTGTTTCAACAAATATTTCATGACCATGTTCAAAAAGCTCGCGAACAGAATCAGGGGTTAAGCCAACTCGGCTTTCATTCGTTTTAATTTCTTTTGGTATACCAATTCTCATATTTACCTCATAAATGTTTTAAATCAACTAACTTTATGTAACTCCAGCGTTATTTCCAGAGTTCTCAACAGCTTTTTCAATTGGCTTTTTATTAAAACCACCAGTTCCAGATGGTGCCATTTGTGCAGTTTGAGCGAACATTGAAGTCAATGCAAATAATGAAGTTAATGAATTTGCCAATCCACCAATCACTTCTCCTACAAACGATTGTTTAACTTCGTCCATTGAGCCTCTAACCTCTTCAGGTGATTCAGCCGCTCTTGGATCAACCCATCGTGTTAATTGATAAGGAATCATGTAAGTCAAACTAAATGAATATATCAAAGCATTACTTGCAGTATATGCATATAATAACATCAATATAAAATAAATAAAGGTATCAATTATGCCACCGCTATAACCATTAATAGGTGACGTTCCAATGCCCTGAATATAATTTGTTAATTCAATACTTAAAAAGTCACTACCTACTAAGAAACCCATATAATTTATAATCACTGGAAACAAAATAGCATTAAGCAAAAATAAAGACATAGATGCCATCATTATGCCAAATAAAAATCCGATTATAATACATGCGGGCCTTATGAAAATATTTAAAAGCATTGATAGGAACTGCTCAGCCCTACCAAAAAAATCATGTCCTTGAGGGTAAGTCACACCTAAGGCAATAATAGGTGCCGCAATGGCTGACTCAAGAATCAACAAAAACCAACCCGCAACTGTGACTAAGAAAACTAAATATGGAACCATCGATAAATAGCCAGCAAGATAACCACCCAAAACTAAAACAGGAATTGCGATAGCTAGATATATAGTAAAATATTGTGTGGCAGATAAAATCAGTATTTGTGCCAACATAGGTAGTAATTGGGCAACTGCATTGAAGACTACGGATATTGCATACATGATAACATAGACGCCAACGAGCATTTGTTTTATCATCTCAAGCGCTTCTAAGACCAAAGTCGCGAGTATTTCACCGGCAGGAGCAGGAATTACTGCAGCCAAAAGAATTGCTAAAGCTTCCATAAATTTTATTATAACATATTCGATACTACCAACCACTATTCTTACACCGTCAATTATTGCACCGAAAACGATATTCCCAATCATATACCCAAAATAAAAATCCCATATGGCAGCTTGCACAAAATCAAGCGAATCCTTAACAACAGTTCCCACATAGGTTGTTGAATCATCTATTAAACGAATCCCCATCATTCGCATTCTAGAAACTGGGTCAACAATACTTTTTACATCTGTGCCACCGAACATGGCCAACACCCATGCTGTTTGAATACCATTAAAATAATCCGTGGTTATGTCTTCCCAATTTAGGGCTAATACCCCCTTACTATTTACGATATCAGGCAGACTATATTCCATATCATATGTTGGCTTTAAATAACTGGACCAATTACTATCAATCCCTGCATTAAATGGAAATTTTGTATAATTTTCTTTTCCAATATTATGTGCCACAATGCATGATAAATATCGCATAGAAAAGTCATTTTTACCACAATCATAACCATCGACTTCAGAAGCAGTCGTATTAGGTGGCTCACCACCCAATACTTCATTACAAGCTACGGCACTACCATTTTCATAAAAGTAATCTCCTGTCATACATTGATTGATGTGCGCACTTGTTACAACTTCTTTACTCGCTGATTTGGCGTCTTCTGTTTCTTGTTTTGCTGTATTAATTTCATCTGTACTGATTGGATTAGACCAGTCAATCAAACTTTTCTCTAGAGTTAAATCATAGGTTAAGTAAGTGCTTGTGCCGCCAGTAAAGTCTGAAATAGAACCAGATTTAGGGGTTAAATACTCATACACTTTTTCTAAACTATCAGGCAATGAAGAGCCTGATAAACTTGCTTTAAATACATTCATGAATGGCATGGTGCTGCCACTTGTCTTTGGTCCATAATAAACGAGTGTGCCATAGGAATTACCCGCCAAAATCCAACCGCCATCCATGAATCCAAGCGCATCTGCATATCCTTTTTCAGACTGACCCGTATTTAGCTCTGTGACAGCACTATTATCTGCGAAATCCAGTTGATATGCAGTTGCTTTTAATGTTAAGTCATTTAATGCGTTCACACTCGCACTTGTTATACTACATGATCCGAGAACTGATCCGTCTGTATTAATACAATTTGAAGAATACTCACTATTAGGTGGGTTGTAGCAGGACTGTGTAGGATCATCTTCGTTACATTGATCATAATATTGAAAGATTGAATCTGCAGGTTCCACAGAAGCATTGAATAATGTCATAAAAGCATCAAACATATTTTTATCATAATCAGCCTCATAATCTTTACAGCTAGATTTATCTGAGCATTCTGGGGTCATGTAAACATTTCCACAAGCATATGTTGTATTAGAGCTTTTGGGTCCTATATATGAAATTTTATAAGTACTATAATTTACCGAATATAAATCTTCCCTTTTTGGCGGGTAACAACTGATATTATCAAAGTTACCAGCAACCTTCATACATGCTTCATAATCATCCTGAAGCTTCTTTAAATTATATGATAGACAAGACTGATACATAATGAGCATTTGCGTTAAACTTAATGCGTTCTCAACATTACTCTGGCCAATAATATTACCAGCTGCTGTACAATTACTGTCTGTTTTATATAAACAACGGTTATATGCTTGTTGCTCAGCCTGGGTTAGTGAATCAATCTTAGCAGCATGTGTATCAGTACTAGTTTCAACTAGTTTTATATAGGATAAAATTGAATTAGTCTTATATACAGTGTTTTCAACCTCAGACCAAATAGCATTGGATAAACC
>JAQWRO010000024.1 GCA_029243665.1 Gammaproteobacteria bacterium | reverse complement strand
TACGTTCAATGGCTCTCAAAATCTGTCTATGTGTTTTTGACGATTCATCTTCTAAAGCCCTATAAATATTTAGGTTTAGCCCTGAGGTATTTTGAACTTGATCCCAGAGCATGCTGTGATGATAAAATTTATTTGCATTTGTAAACTTGAATCCTTCATTCTTATCTGCGCAATCATTCATCTGAATGCTAAAAAAGACAGAAGGAAAGAAGTAATGAGTATCTTCATAACGATGATCAATTGTTTTACCCTTGATTAGTACTCTAAAGGCATCACTAAATTCAGCTACTTTTGCCATTAGTAGTATGGCATAAAAATTATTGTTATAGCTTCCTAATATAGAGTTTTCAATATTTCTCCAACATTTTTCATCCTGTTCATCAAATGTTTTAAAAAGCTCTTTTGGGTCTTTTTGGTAATCCTTAAAACCGGTCACAAAAACACTTTTAAACTTTTCTCGTTCATAGTCATCTTCAAAAGAAAGGTGAGTTTCTTTTTGGTCAATATAATTAATAAATTGTTTAGCTATTTTTTCAAGTTGATCATGTTTTTCAGTATAATTTTCGGTAGTCGTCTCACCATGCCTAGATCTCTTCTTATGTGGGGATGAACTAGATTTATTTTCGCTAGAGCTATGACTATGAGCTTTGAAATGCACTATATCAAGAAAAAGCGATTGATAGGCTTCTACTGCTTCATCTTGGGTTGGATAACAATTTTTTCTTCTCGTGGGCATAACTAATTCACTTTTTTGGACCGATGATGCAGTGTTTGTTATCTTTATTTGGTTTTATAGTGTTTAACATTATATAACTCGCTTTTAAACTATGTGTTGATTGCAATCTACTTTTCAAGATTACCAAACCTAGTGTTTGATATAAAGCATTATGTAAGTAATTTAATGTTTTCTAAATTAACGGTCTATTTTCGTTGATGACATAAAAATATCATAACAGTATGTTGCGTTTGATGGTTCTGATAACAGTGATTAGATTGTTAGGTTTTTTTTATGTCTTACAATACGAAACAATCACAGGAGATATGGCAGTTGAGCTAACCCTCGTGACGCAAGACAACCATCATTGTACAGGTGTTGTTTCATCTTTAAATGGCAAGCCATTTGTTTTAAGGCATCATATGCATTTCTATTGTCAAGCGCCTATGATGCTTCGAGGAATTTATGAGGTAGATGTTTCAGTAAAAGCTTACGACGATCATCAATTGAAAAGTTGGTATCAAAACATGTGGCATCGAACGCATCATTCAGTCAAGTTGCTTAATCAACCAAAGCTTAAGCAAATCCAAAAAAAATCATTTAGAGCTCATTTGGTCGATCGCTTTAATAAAAAAATACCCAATCATGAACTAAAGCCCATTGTTCAGTCATTGTTATGGGGAGACCGAGGGGCATTGTCAGATGAAATAGCTTCAGTATTTATTCAAACAGGCACCATGCATCTATTAGCAATTTCTGGCTTACATGTGGCTTGTGTGGTTGGTGCCATCATGGCGTTGGGTGGCTCAAGCATTTTAGCTGTATCCATGGGTTGGGTGTATGTTTTATTTGCATTGGCACCGCCATCAGCTATTAGAGCAATGTTGATGGCAACTCTGATCTTATTGTGCCCAGAGTTAGGTTGGATATATGTTTTTTTACTGACGCTATTTATACATCTTATGCTTTTTCCTATGGACAGTATTTCTATCAGTACTGTTTTATCATATTGGGCCATTATTATGATTCGTTTCATCGTGGTATTTGCACGTGATTGTCGATGGGCTTTTCCAATATTATTAAGCATTTTAATGTTGCCCATAAGTTTGTTTTTTTTTCATCAGTGGCCCATCGCAAGTATCTGTTTAAACATCATTGCTGTTCCTTGGTTTTCATGTGTGATATTACCCTTGAGTGCAATCGCTTTGATGTTGAGTTTGCTTGGTCTACCAGGTTTATGGTCATCTGTATATGCATCCATGTCCTGGATGATAAAACTTCTTTTGTTGTTTGAAGCGTGGCCTAAAATATATGCTTTTGATCATGTATGGTTGACTGCAAGCTTAATCCAAATAGGTTTGATGGTCTACATTGTTAAACGTCCGAAGTGGCCATATGTCATTATTTTGTTATTGATAGGTTATTGTTTAATTCATCATCCACTTAGGGTTTCAAAAGGTAAGTTTTGTTTGGTGATGTTGGATGTTGGCCAAGGACTGAGTATATGGATTAAAACCCAGCACCATGCAGTACTATATGATGTTGGGACAGAAGCTGCTGGACGAAAAGTAGTATTGCCTTTCATTTCATCCCAGGGTTTAAATCAGTTAAGCCACATCATTATTAGCCATTGGGATCAAGACCATGTCGGTGGACTCAATGCCATTCAACCTAAAACAAAAGCAAAGCTCATAACCAGTGATCCAAAGTTAGGTGAGCCATGTTTATATGGAAAATCTTTTGAGCTAGATGGGGTTAGTTTTAATTTTTATCACCCAACCCAAAAAAGACATAAATCTAAAAATAAAAACTCTTGTGTGTTATTGGTCTCTAACCATAAGCACAGTGCTATTTTGTTGGGTGATATTGACCAACAGGATGAAAAAAAACTGGTATCAAGATTATGGGGACAATCGGTAGATCTCATGGTCGCTGCGCATCATGGCAGTCAGGGTAGCAATGGCTTACCATTGTTATACACTTTGCACCCAAAAATAATATGGGTGAGTGCAGGGCGACATAACCCTTACCATCACCCTCATAAAGAATCGATGAATCGATTTTATAGTGTGACGAACCAAGTTAAGGTGACTGCTGCAGATGGTCAACAATATTTTGATGGTTAGGGTTGCTTGTTAAGGTTTCAAAAAGGGTGCTCTAATAAAAAAGCTACAGATCCCGACTCCAAAATTAAGCCAAAGAAATAATGAAGAGCTAGAAAACTAATGTAATTTAAATAAATGGATATTAAGCATGTTAAATCATTAGTGCAGTTTAAGGTGCTAACATCTTAATCATAGATGGTGAATTAAATCTAAGGCTATTAGTAATCTTATACGAAGGATTGAGGAGAAAGGATGCTCATATCAATGCGGAAATCCTTTTTCGTATGTTGCAAGCCTACAAAGTGTTACTGATACATCAATTTGGAAAAAAACTTATACCGCTATAGGTGCCTTAATGGTCGGGTGACATTCGTAATTGACCAATTCAAAATCATCAATTTGATAGGAGAAGATGTCTTTGGGTTGTTGTTTGATATTGAGTGTTGGTAGGTCGTAGGGTGTTCTTTCAAGTTGTGTTTTTACTTGCTCAAAGTGATTGTGATAGATATGACAGTCACCACCAGACCAAATAAATTCACCTACATCAAGTCCACATTGTTGTGCGATCATATGTGTTAATACACTATAAGAAGCGATGTTAAATGGAACACCTAAAAAAATATCTGCAGAACGCTGTGTTAATTTACAAGATAGTTTGTTATCAGCAACGTATAGTTGGAAAAAACAATGGCATGGCGGTAATGCCATTTCGTTGAGTTGACCAACATTCCAAGCGCTGACAATGTGTCTTCTACTGTATGGATTGTTTTTTAAGCCATCGATTAACGTTTGAATTTGGTCGTGTTTATTGCCATCTTTATCTTCCCAATGGCGCCATTGATAACCATACACAGGTCCTAAATTACCATCTTCATCGGCCCATTCATTCCAGATGCGAATTTTGTTTTCTTGTAACCATTTAACATTTGTGTCACCAGATAAAAACCAGATAAGTTCTCCAATCACACTACGGAAATGAAGTTTCTTGGTTGTCATCGCAGGAAAACCTTTGCTTAAATCATAACGTAATTCCATTGGGCTAAATAAACTTCTAGTACCTGTGCCTGTTCGATCACCTCGATCAATGCCGTGGTTTAATACAGTTTCTAATAATGATAAATAGTTTTTCAAAATGGCCCCCTGAAAGTGTTATAAGCTTATTTTGTTGGAATATTTTTGAAAAGTCTACCATAATTAAAGAGAACCATGATTGAAAATATAAATAACATCATTCGTAACTGGCTGCTTGAAGCAGCCAGCATCTGTCGAACATTTCCTCGAGATGCATTAGATGTTTCAGAAAAAAGTCCTGGTCATAAGGTCACAGCACTAGACTTTACAATAGATAGATTTTTAAAAAAAAATATTCGTGCTTTGTTCCCAGATCATCAGATTGTTTCTGAAGAAGGGAATGATTTGATTAATAGTGAATCTCCTTACACTTGGTTGCTTGACCCTATTGATGGGACATCGTATTTAATCCAAGGACTTCAAGCTTACAGCGTAGTTATCATGTTATTTAAAAATGATAGCCCCTTTGCCGTTGGGATTATAAATCCAGAAACCAATTCATACTGGGTTGCAACAAACGATTGCTTTGAAAGTCATATGCCTAATATCAATCGACTAGATTTTAAGGGTAAATTATTAGCAAGCCCAAATTATAAGTGCAAATCATCGTTGTTAACGCTGAATGTTCACCCTGTGGGTTCGATTGCATACAGGGCTTGCTTAGGGGTGTGTTGTGATAGTCTTGGTGTCTTATCATTGCAAAATCTTTCAATATGGGATGTTATGCCTGCAACATTTATTGCCCAGTTAAAAGGTTTCTGTGCGCGCGACCTTAATGGCAATTCATTGACCTGCTCTTTGCAAAACATAACTGCTAAAAGTAGGGGATTGGTTATTTCCAAGCCATATGAGCTAAAAAATATTTTAAAATGGATTCATGTGTGAGAGGGGAAGATTTGGCCAGAGGCGGATTTGAACCACCGACACGAGGATTTTCAGTCCACTGCTCTACCCCTGAGCTACCTAGCCAATGCCTCTATTTAACTCTATTACCCCTGACTCAGTCAAGTTTAACTTTATATTTTAATGTTAAATAAATTATGATGATCAGATATGACATGGTCTTTTGGGTGATTTAATGATTGAAAAAAATGGTTTTTTTGAGAATTCTGGTCATGGGTGTGATCGCACCAATGGAATGACATCAAACGGTTCTTTTTTTTATGCGGCAACGTATCGATCAGCATATATGCCTAATATTGCATTACACATCAGTCATACATTTGATGAAAATACTTACGTTGTGAGTGTTGTTGATGATAATGAACGAATACTATTTTACAGGCCATGTCAAAAAATTTATTTAATAACAGTATTTGATGTGTTTAACTTAAGCCGTAATCTTGATTTTCTATTATCAGGTTTAGAAATTATTACCCATCATGATGAGAATAAGGAATGTAGTCCTTAAGCTGGTGGCTGGTAGTCTGGCGGCAATATAGAATCATCATTTTCAAATAAGAACTTAGTCATGGCTTCTTCTAAAAAAGCTCTACTTTTAGGATCACGTGTATTCAGTCTGTATTCATTAATTAGCATGACTTGACGATCCAGCCATAGTTGCCAAGCATCGGCAGAAATTTCATTATATATTTTTTCACCTAGTTCCCCTGGGAAAGGTGCTTGATCAAGGGATGGTTTTTTTTCATTCAACTTCTTGCAATGTATTGATTTGGTCATGGTGTATGATCTCTATAACGTCTCTAACAGGTTTTGGTATTCCTAATTGTAGTGCATCTTCAGGATAAAACCAATGTTCAATCTGATCAAGGTGATCATTGGCAAGCAATGGTTTAATAATCCAAGTCTGATGGGTGAAAATATGTTTGATTGAATGGTATGTTCGAAATGTAGAAATTTCCTTAGGAAGTTCATCCAGTATAAACGGTACCCAAAGCCCACCCCAAATGCCTGTGTTGGGCCGCTTCATTAGGCCTAATTTGCCCTGGTGGTAAGGAATGACTAAATGCTTGGTAAAGCTTGGTTTGTTTTTTTTCACTTTTGGGTAAGGCAGGTGAGGCGTGATGTTATACTTATGCGCATAACAGATGCTTTGGATTGGACATTGATTGCATTGAGGATGTAATTTATGACATACACTTGACCCAAGATCCATGATTCCTTGGGTATAAATGTGACAGTTTTTTTCGGGTGTTACCCAGTAGCTGAGTTGCCATAACTGCTTTTGAGCATGGTGACTTTGTCCATCCAGATGGCGCCCAAAGCATCTCGATAAGATGCGTTTGACATTGCCATCCAATATTACACCATAATGTTTGTGTCCTAATGCCATAATGGCACCAGCCGTTGAAGGGCCAATGCCAGGGAGTTTCATTAAGTCTTCAATGTTAGATGGTAATTTGCCATCAAAATCGTTGACAATCATTTGGGCAGATTTGTGAATGTTTCTAGCTCGAGCATAATAGCCTAGCCCGGACCATATTGCTAAAACCTCATCGATGTTTGCGTTTGCAAGTGCTGCTATGTTGGGGAATTGTGTCATGAACTTTTTAAAATAGTTTATGACTGTTTCAACTTGGGTTTGTTGAAGCATGATTTCTGAAATCCATGTTGCATATGCACCTGAGTGCTGCCATGGCAAGTGGTGTCTGCCAAATTTTTCTTGCCAAGTCACCACAGATAATGCAAAATTATCTTTTAATAATTCATTTGTACCAACACTTTCAGTCATGGATAAAAATTTAAATTGTTCTAAGCAAACAATCAAGAGTTATGTTTTGCGTCAAGGTAGATTGACGACAAATCAGAAAGATGCCTTGAGCAATGCGCATGAAAATAAATTTGCTCATTATCAAGAAATAGTTTCAACACGTAAAAATCGTCAAGCCATATTAGAAATAGGGTTTGGAGATGGTCGCGCGCTATTGCAGCAAGCCATTGCTAACCCTGATATAGATTTTATAGGCGTTGAAGTTTATCCACCTGGTGTGGGCCAATTGTTGTGTCAGTGTCTGCTTCATAATGTTAAGAACCTATTTGTTTTTCATGGTGATGTTGAATCTCTTTTAGCACAGACTATTTTGCCAACTTGGTCCAGGGTTCAGATTTACTTTCCTGATCCATGGCATAAAAAAAGACATAAAAAACGCCGTTTGATTTCAGAACCTTTCATAAAACAATTAGAGATGATTTTGTCTCGAGACAGTCAATTACATATTTTGACAGATTGGGACGACTATGCAGATCATATCGAATTGGTTATGTCAGCTTCTAAAAAATTTAAAAAGAAAGCTCAAAATCCTAAGTTAGAAAGAGAAAAAACAAAATATGAGCTTCGGGCACTCAAGCTAGGTCATAAGATTCATGAGTTTTTGTATGTGATTGATTAGCTTCTGCCTGTATCATAGGTAGCCTATCGCCAACCCTAGTCCAAATAATTTCAGCTGCACTTAAGACGGCAATATTATAAAGTATTGGAGGGATGTCTTTGCAGGCATCAAGATTGATGACAGATAAGTGGTAGGTGTTAGTCATTTCTCCAGGTAGAATTTTTCGAATCAAGGTGCCGTGCTCATGCGTTTGAATAATACAAACTTTGTTTATTAATTGATCGATGTCTTCTCGATAGACCCTAACGCCAGCAGCTAGGTCGTCTTGCTGAATAATGGGCCACATGGTTTGGTCAGATGCAATCAAATCAATGACATCACTATTGTTAGTTTTAAATCTGATTAACTCTTGAATAGCCTGTGGTTTTGGTGCTTGACTTGTTTTTTGTTTTTGAAGTCTTTGCCCGTTTTT
This sequence comes from Gammaproteobacteria bacterium, assembly GCA_029243665.1. Classification (GTDB taxonomy): domain Bacteria; phylum Pseudomonadota; class Gammaproteobacteria; order Comchoanobacterales; family Comchoanobacteraceae; genus JAURNZ01. Next base: position 4,429 of record JAQWRO010000024.1, on the reverse strand, counting down.
AGGCGTCATGCTAGGAGAGACGCCAATACCATGAAATAGCCAGTCATGGCTGGCTACAATGCCTTCTGCTTGCATTGCTCTGATGAACTGGGTAGCTCCTTTTGCAGTAAGGCCGCCAAAGCGTGCACTTTCCCAGTTTTGTAATGTGCCTCTTGAAATATTATATCTGTCTTTTATGGCATCTCTAGACAAGCCAGACATTTCACGCAAACATTTAAGTCTATTTGCACGTTCTTGCGATAATTCAGATTTAGTTTTTACCATAGCAATTCAATTCATTAGATCTATCATTGTAAATTACATTATTGAACATATTTATGCTAGTAATAAAGTAGTAAAATCATTTTTAGTTTAAATATGGATGTGATAAAACAACTGCACACCGTGTAAGATGAGTTGTAAGCCAATGGATCCAATGATCAGTCCCATGATTCTATTGATGATGGTAGTAATTTTTGTACTCAGTTTCGGGAGGTAAGTTGAGCTGTAAAAACAAATGCCGATCAATGCGCTAATCATTGTAATGATTGCCCATGCACTCAGGAAGTCAGAATTTCCTATGGTAACTGTGTTGAAAAAAGAGATCACTGCGACCATTGCACCAGGTCCAACCAGTAGTGGCAGGGTTAGTGGTACAAGGGTTGGATCAGCGCTAGGATTGCATTCGTTTTTGTTATGTGCGCTTTTATGTGTTTCACCTGAAGTCATGATAAAGCCAATGTGCGCAAGTAAAAATCCACCCGCTATCGAAAATGCTGCAATAGATATACCAAAAAGTTTTAAGAGCTGTGAACCGACGATTGCCGTTATCGTTAGCCCTATCCAGGTATATATCATAATTTTTAAAGCATTTTTTCTTGCTGTGCTTTTGTCTATGTGTTGCATCATGGAAACAAAAATAACCATGTTGCCAATAGGGTTTGTTAATGCAAATAAACTTGTTGCTAAAGATATTAATGTGATTGACATAACAATCCTCCTTGATATTAGTCATTGCAGTAATTGTAGACCAAATGAATAACTTTTGTCAGTTTTGTTCAACTTATGACAACACTCAATTGTTATTGTCTAAAATATCTGAAATAATGAGTGGATATTTAAGGTGAATAACATGAAAGACAACGATAGAAAAAAAGCCCTAGATGCTGCTCTAGGCCATATTGAGCGTCAATTTGGAACTGGCTCAATCATGCGTATGGGAGACAAACAAGTCAATAAAGATATTACTGCAATTTCCACAGGTTCCTTGAGGCTTGATATTGCACTAGGTATAGGTGGTTTGCCAAAAGGTAGAGTCGTTGAGATTTTTGGTCCTGAGTCATCAGGTAAAACAACTTTGACATTGCATGCGGTTGCAGCTTGCCAAAAACAAGGTGGTGTTGCTGCTTTTGTTGATGCTGAACACGCCTTAGATCCAAGTTATGCTGAAAAATTAGGTGTAAATATTGATGATTTACTTGTATCTCAGCCTGATACTGGTGAGCAAGCACTTGAAATTACGGATATGTTAGTACGATCAGGTGCTGTTGATTTAGTTGTTGTTGATTCTGTAGCTGCTTTAACACCAAAAGCTGAAATTGAAGGAGATATGGGTGATCAACACGTGGGCTTACAGGCTCGGTTGATGTCACAAGCATTAAGAAAGTTAACTGGAAATATTAAGCGTTCAAATACACTGGTCATATTTATTAACCAAATACGTATGAAAATTGGTGTCATGTTTGGGAATCCTGAAACAACTACTGGTGGTAATGCTTTGAAGTTTTATTCATCTGTTCGACTAGATATTAGAAGGATTGGTGCATTAAAACGCGGTGACGAAATCTACGGAAATGAAACTAGGGTCAAGGTTGTTAAAAATAAATTAGCACCACCATTCAAGAAAGTTGAGTTTGATATTATCTATGGTTTAGGGATTTGCAAATATGGTGAGTTGATTGACTTAGCTGTCGAAAATGAACTCATGCAAAAAGCAGGTGCATGGTACAGTTATGACGGTAATCGTGTTGGTCAAGGTCGAGACAATGTAAGGCAATACATGAAAGATAATTCAAAAATTGTAGAGGTGCTCGAGGCTAAAATCAGAAACATTTATTTGCCGACTGCGGTAGCTAAAGAAAAAAAAGAAGAGGCGCCTGCTAAAGAATGACCCCAAGGTCAAAAGCAATGGACTTTTTAGCTAGACGCGAGTACGGTTTCGAGGAACTGTGCTTGCGTCTTAGCAAATGTTTTGAGTCGTCAGCTGATATTCGTGCAGCAGTAACAATCCTTCAGGACGAGGGGTTGCAATCGGACGAACGTTTTGCTGAAGCTTTAACACAAAGACGTTTCAACCAAGGATATGGCCCAAATTATGTTCGTCGGGAATTAAATATGAAAAAAATTGCTTCACACATCATTGATGATGCCGTCTTGAAACATAATTGGGAAATAAATATCAAGGATGTTGTGGTTAAGAATGTACATAAAACAACACAACAATTACAAAAGTATCTACAATATAAAGGATATGACTTTGAAATGATTAATCGAGTTACCCGTTCATAGAGACAAAGAATTATGCAGGCAAATGAAATAAGAAAACTTTTTTTAGCGTATTTTTGTGAAAACAACCATAGTATTGTTCCTGGTGCGTCATTGATTCCTTTGAATGATCCAAGTTTACTCTTTGTCAACGCTGGCATGGTACAGTTCAAAGATTATTTTCTGGGAGCGCCTGCGCCTTATCATTGTGCAGTATCTGCGCAGCCTTGTTTAAGAGTTGGTGGAAAGCATAACGACCTAAAGAATGTTGGTCATACCACCAGACACCATACCCTTTTTGAAATGCTTGGTAATTTTAGTTTTGGTGATTACTTTAAAGAGAAAGCCATTAAGTTTGCCTGGACATTCATTACTGCAAAACTGAATATCTCAATTGATAAGCTTTGGGTAACGGTGCATCACGATGATCAAGAAAGTTATGCAATTTGGCGAGACATCATCGGTATCGATGAGAGTCGTATCATTAAGTGTGGTGATGAAGATAATTTTTGGTCTATGGGTGATACGGGTCCTTGTGGCCCATGTACAGAAATTTTTTATGATCATGGCCCAAGTATTGCCGGTGGTTTACCAGGGACTACTGATGCAGATGGTGATCGCTACGTTGAAATATGGAACTTAGTGTTCATGCAGTTCGATAGACAAGTAGATGGTACGAAACAACTTTTGCCTCAACCCTGTGTTGATACAGGTATGGGACTTGAACGTATCGCAGCAGTGATGCAAGGAGTTGCCTCGAATTTTGATACAGATGGTTTTAAAAGCTTGATGCAACCTATTCAAGAAAAACTAGGCCATGTGACACTAACTAAAATTGCACTACAGGTCATGGCTGATCATTTAAGATCATCGGCTTTTATTATGGCAAGTGGCATCTATCCTGGTAATGAAGGCAGGGCATATGTCTTAAGACGCATCATTAGACGGGCTTTAAGATACGCTTATCAATGTGGTCAAAAAACACCCGTCATGTATCGTTTTGTTTCTGACTTGGTCGATAACCTTGGGGAAGCTTACCCAATTCTACAATCGGAACAGTTAAACATTGAGGCAGCTTTAAAGAAAGAAGAAGAAAAGTTTTATCAAACTTTAGAACAGGGTATGAATTTATTAGAGTCGGCTTTAAAGGAAGAAGATAAAATATCTGGTGACCTAGCATTTAAGCTTTATGATATCTATGGTTTCCCAATTGACATTGCAGAAGACATTGCCAATGAAAGAAATATCAGTATTGATATGGACGGGTATATGGCCAATATGGATCGGCAGCGTCAACGATCAAAAGCAGCTTCAAAGTTTAGTGCGCAACAAGCATTGCCATTAGAAAAAATTTCCGAGACAGTATTTATTGGTGCAGTAACTTTAGAGTCTTCTTCCCGTGTTTTGGCATTGATTGAAGATGGGAAACGTGTGGATACATTATCTAGCTCAGGTTTGGTTGTGCTTGACGCAACACCATTTTATCCAGAAGGCGGTGGCCAGGTTGGTGACATCGGTGTAATGTTTAATGCGTCTACCAAAATAGATGTTCTAGATACCCAAAAACAGGGTGGCATCGTTGTGCACCATGTACAAATTGCATCAGGTCAGATAACGCTAGATGATTCAGTAGAGTGTCAAGTTGATTCTAAAAGGCTTGCAATTAAAAGACATCACTCAGCAACACACCTGCTTCATGCAGCACTGCGTAAGGTTTTGGGTCCTTCAGTTGAGCAAAAAGGTTCATTAGTGGACGACATGCGTTTAAGGTTTGATTTTGCATGCACAAGTCCTTTAAGCATTCAAGATCAAGAAACAGTTGAAAAACTCGTCAATGAACATATTTACGCTGCACTACCTGTAACAGCAGAAGAAATGTCAATGGAAGAAGCGATTGACCAAGGTG
>JAQWRO010000019.1 GCA_029243665.1 Gammaproteobacteria bacterium | reverse complement strand
AAGTTTGAAGCTTGAAAACTTGAACGAAGCAAATGGCTGGGTTGATGGTATGGCCCATGATGCCTTGGTAGATGTCAGGGTCTGTGTTTCTTTAGCAAAAGCAATGGCAAAAGATCAAGATAGGTGGGCTGAAGTCTTTAAGTGTTTGTATGAAAGAAATTTTAAGCAAGGTGCTTGCGCTATGTACTTAAGTGCTTTAATGGGCTCTAAGTCAAATTTTGCAGCGCCTGTGGTGTGCGTTGGTCAAAATAAAGCAATTAAAAACACAACGTATTGGTTGAGATTAAATCAGTTTGATTTTAATGAGTCTGGGTTGGCTGAAAAAGCCGTCTTGCGAAAGAAAGTTCCAGATACAGCATTGATCGTGTCTAAGAATGAATCATATTTTGAGGATGCCTTGGTTCAGGCAAATTTAGCATGGATTGATCAACATAAAGATCAATGGCAGGCGTTTATAGAGCAAACAGTTGGTCAAAAATTAGAACCAATCGATGATATTGACATAGATGCTGCTTTGTATCAAAGCAGTTTTTTTAGTGATGATGAGGTTCATTATATGTCTCAGTTGCAGGAAGTTAGCCCTGATCAGTGGCTAGAAGTGCCTGGTTGTTCGAGCAGGCTTTACCCAATGGTTCTGAAGTGGTTGTGGCGACACAATTGGGCATGTTTAAGTCCAGAAACTATTAGCTTGGCTATAGATCTTGCAATTAAGCCTGGCTTGGATTTTCAGGGTAAACCAAAAACCACATATGCTGAAAGGCTGCAGCGGATCAATGAACTGATTAACATGTATCAAAATAATGAAGAAAATTTGGAGATGCTTAAGAAGCTTAAGCATTATTATATAAATTGTTTAAATATATATTAGTATGTTTGCTAAATTAGAAACAAAATTACCTTGTCGCTGGCTATGCATCGGTATTTTGCTGTCATCTTTGGGTGTGTGTTTGTTTTCAACGACATCTTTTTTTATAGGTGTTTTTGCAGTGTTCTTGTCAAGTTTGGTCGCGCAGCTTTTTCTGACCACGCCTTTTCGAGTTTTTGGCATTCAAAGATATTGGCTGCAATTAATTTCAGCGCAGGCTTGCAAATGGCTTGTGTTTGGCATTATTATATATTGGACTATTTCATATAAGTATATTGATGCAAGCCTTTTTATGGGCATTATTGCGGCACAACTTATTGTATTTTGGAATTACAGAAAATATGGCTAAGGCATTTACTAGCACAGAATATATTCAGCATCACTTGCAAAACTGGCAGGTGTCTTTTGGAGCAGATCCTTTTTGGACCGTTAATCTAGATACGGTTTTGTTTTCCTTGGTGTGCGGCTTTATTGCATGTGGTATCTTTGCATTGGTTGCCTCATCGATGAAGGTTGGAAAGCCAGGTAGGCTTCAGTGTTTCACCGAGATGTGTTTTGACTTTGTGAATGAGCAAGTTCGTGACACATTGAATTGTGAAGACCGTTTCGTTGGTGCATTGGCAATGGTTATCTTTTTTTGGGTCTTTATGATGAATTTCATGGATCTAATCCCTGTGGATTTATTGCCTTGGCTAGGATCGTTTGTTGGGGTTTCACACCTTAAAGTAGTGCCGACAACAGACATCAATCTGACTTTTGCGCTTTCCATCACGGTATTCATTATTCTCATCATAACCAACATTGCTTACAAAGGTTTCTTTGGTTATATAAAAAGTTTATTTAGCCACCCTTTTCCGCCGGAATATATCATAACAATCCCAATTAACTTTTTCTTAGTGGTCATTGAGGAGCTCGCAAAACCAATTTCGCTTTCGTTGCGATTGTTTGGGAATTTATATGCGGGTGAGCTCATCTTTATTTTAATAGCGACACTGCCTTGGTATGCCATGTTTGTGCCCCAAGCAATTTGGTTGCTTTTTCATGTTCTTGTCATCACCCTTCAGGCATTTGTCTTTATGGTGTTAACGATTGTTTATCTAAGCATGGCAAGACAACACCATTAAATTCAAAGAGGAGAAACACATATGGCCGAACCATTAATACACGCACAATTAATCACACAAGTATATAGCATTACAGCATTAGCTGTCAGTATCTTAATCGGATTAGGTGCTTTAGGAACTGCGGTAGGCTTTGGCTTATTAGGCGGTAAATTTTTGGATGGTGTTGCAAGACAGCCAGAATTAGCACCAATGCTTCAAGTTAAGATGTTTATTGTGGCAGGTCTATTAGATGCGATTTCAATGATCGGTGTGGCAATTGCCTTGCTATTTACATTTAGTAATCCGTTCGTATCATCAATCACGAGCATTGCAACCGGGGCATAGCTATGAATGTCAATCTGACTTTGTTGATTCAAGTTGTTATCTTTGTCTCATTTATCATGTTGATCATGCACTATGTGTGGCCAATGTTTGAGAAAGTGCTTGATGAACGTTCGGCTCAAATTGCAAAAGGTTTAGAGGATGCAGAGCGTGCGCGCCATCAGCTTCACGAAGCTGATCAGACAGTAAAAGCACTGTTGAAAGATGCTAGAGTGAGTGCAAAAAGCATTGCCGATGAAGCAAAGAAGCATGCTCAAGACCTTATCCAAGAAGCAAAAAAAGAAGCCGAAATAAAGCATAGTCAGATTGTTGAAGACGCATATGCTGAAATTGTAGTTCAACGCAATCAGTTGAAAGAAGAGCTTATGTCTGAAGTAGGTGATTATGCGCTTGAAATTGCTCAGCGTATCATTGCAAAAAAACTCGATGTAAAGCTTGATGGCAAGATGATTGAAGCTGAACTTAAAGAGGTAGGTTAGCATGTCTTACGCTATTGCAAGGCCTTACGCAAATGCCATCAGTATGCTTGCAACCACGAACAAAGTTCAGCAATCTTGGTTAGCTTTTTTAGATGGTTTAGTTAGGTTGGCAAACGATGCTTTCTTTGAGAGCATGGTGAATCATCCTGCTATTTCGGATGAGATGATCCATGAGGTTATTAAAACAGCCCTGGATGTCAAGGATAAGCATCATGACAATTTGTTAAAATTGTTAATCGAGAATAAAAGATTGGATAACGTTGTCTCATTGAGAGAGGTATTGAAAAAAATGTTTCTTGATGCAAACAATGAAGTTCATGCTGTAGTTAAATCAGCTCATAAGCTATCTGCATCTCTTGAAAAGAAAGTTAAAGCATTCGTCATGCAAAAATTCAATGCAAAGGGTGTTGAGCTGGCCTCACAAATAGATCCATCTTTGGTTGGATCTTTATTGCTAGAGGTAGATGGGAAACAAATCGATTGGTCTATTCAAAACCAATTAAACAAATTTAAGGAACAATTTTAAGGGGTATTTATGACAATAAGTGCATCAGAAATAAGCGATCTTATTAAAAAGAAAATCGAGGGCGTTGATCTTGACAGTCAAACCAAAACAACGGGATCAATTTTAAGTGTTAAAGACGGCGTTGTTCGTTTGTTTGGGATTAAAGACGCAATGTGTGGTGAGATGTTAGATCTTCCCGGCGGTTCTGTTGCTATGGCACTTAACCTAGAAAGCGATTGTGTGGGTGCTGTGGTTTTAGGCCGGTATGATCATTTAAAAGAAGGCGATCAGGTTTCTTGTTCGGGTAAAGTTTTACAAGTGCCTGTTGGTGAAGCGCTTCTAGGTCGTGTTGTGAATGCTCTGGGAGAGCCTGTTGACGGCAAAGGTGATATTGATTGTAAGCAATCTTCTCCAGTTGAAAGAGTTGCACCAGGTGTAATCGCTAGACAGTCTGTAAGCCAACCACTACAAACAGGTTTAAAGCCTATCGATGTGATGGTGCCAATTGGTCGAGGTCAGCGTGAGTTGATTATTGGTGATAGACAAACCGGTAAAACTGCTATCGCAATCGATGCAATTATTAATCAAAAAGATACTGGTGTTAAGTGTATTTATGTTGGCGTTGGCCAGAAAGCTTCCTCTATCGCTAATTTGGTTCACAAATTAGAAGAGCATGATGCTTTAAAAAACACTATTATTGTGACTGCAAATGCTGCTGAGTCAGCTGCGCTGCAATACATCGCACCATATGCAGGTTGTTCCATGGGTGAATACTTCATGGACAAAGGTGAAGATGCGTTAATTATTTATGACGATTTATCTAAGCATGCGGTTGCCTATAGACAAATTTCATTATTATTAAGACGTCCACCAGGTCGTGAGGCATACCCTGGTGATATTTTCTACCTTCACTCAAGATTGCTAGAGCGTGCAGCTAGGGTTAATGTAGATTATGTTTCTAAGCAAACCGACGGTGAGGTGTCTGGCAAAACTGGTTCACTAACTGCTTTACCAATTATTGAAACGCAAGCTGGAGATGTATCTGCATTCGTGCCAACAAATGTGATTTCTATTACAGATGGTCAGATTTATCTTGATACAGATATGTTCAACTCAAACAAACGACCTGCCATTAATGCTGGTTTATCAGTTTCTCGTGTCGGTGGTGCTGCTCAAACATCTATCGTTAAGAAACTTGGCGGCAGTGTGCGTTTGGCTTTGGCGCAATTCCATGAGCTTGAAGCGTTTTCTCAATTTGCATCAGATCTAGATGAATCTACGAAAAAGCAGCTTGAAAGAGGTAAAAGAATTACTGAAATACTCAAGCAGCATCAGTATTCACCTTACTCAGTAGCAGAAACTGCCTGTGTTTTGTTTATGGTAAATGAAGGACATTTAGATGATGTTTCGAGCGACCATGTTGTTGCATTTGAAGAGGGCTTCATTAAATACTTAAATACTAAGCATAAAAAGTGGTTAGATAAAGTTAATGAATCACCAAAATTAACAGATTTATTTAAAACAAACTTTGAAAAAGCCATTACAGCTTTTAAAAAGATATTTTCGGAGTAGATAGCTATGTCAGATATGGCATCCATCAGAGCGGTCATAGCAAGTACTGAAAGAACAAAAAAAATCACTTCAGCTATGCAGCTTGTTGCGTCTAGTAAAATGGCTAAGTCCCAAAGGTCTATGTCTAGTGCTAGACCTTATGCCGATACTATTTCTAAGTTAATGCAAAAAGTTGCAGAAAGTTACGAAGGCCTGCACCCGTTTTTCGAAAAAAAATCTGGTAAAAAAGCGGTATACATCGTTATTTCGAGTGACCGAGGCCTATGTGGTGGCTTAAATGTTGCTTTGTTTAAAAAATTAATTAAGGTTGTGAAAGAAACAAAGCAAGAAAATATATGTGCCATAGGTAACAAAGCTAAACAGTTTTTTCGTCGTATTGGCGGGAATGTTTTAGCGGAAGTAACTCATTTAGGTGATCAACCTTCAAAAAAAAGCATTGGTCAAGTGATTAAGCCAGCGCTAGATGGTTTTTTAGCAGGCGAATTTGATGAAGTGCATGTAGTGTATAACAAATACGTTAATGTCATGACTCAAGAGCCAAATATAGCTAAATTGCTACCTATTGAGAAGATTAATCAAGATCATACAAATTGGGGTTATATATACGAGCCAGATGCAGAAAGCATCATTGATAAACTGGTTTATAAGTATATTGATTCTGTTGTGTATAAAGCTGTTCTAGAAAATCTAGCTTGTGAGCAAGCGGCTAGAATGATTGCTATGAAAAGTGCAACTGAAAATGCCCAAACTGTTATAGATGAACTTAATTTGGCTTATAACAAAGCCAGACAAGCTGTTATTACCACCGAACTTTCAGAAATTATTGCTGGAGCGGACGCCGTTTAAATTTTAAAAGAGGATAGAGAATGTCAACACAAGTAACTGGAGAAATTGAAGCCATTGTAGGCGCTATTATTGACGTAAAGTTTTCAATTGGACAAACCCCAAAGGTTTATGATGCCTTAATAGTTGAAGAGTCTGAACTGGTCTTAGAAGTACAGCAGCAAATTGGTGACAACGTAGCAAGAACAATTGCTATGGGTGCAACTGACGGACTAAAAAGAGGGATGAAAGTCTTAGGGACTGGTGGTCCCATTGAAGTGCCTGTTGGGCAACCTATGCTTGGTCGTATTGTTGATGTATTGGGTTCTCCAATTGATGAGAAGGAGCCTATTGAAGGTGCAGAAAAATTACCAATTCACAGAGAGCCACCTAAGTTTGTAGATTTAGCTGTTAGTCAGGAGCTGTTAGAAACAGGGATTAAAGTCATTGACTTGTTATGTCCTTTTGCCAAGGGTGGTAAAGTTGGCTTATTCGGTGGTGCAGGTGTTGGTAAAACAGTTAACATGCTTGAACTCATCAGAAATATTGCCGTTCAACACAGCGGTTACTCTGTGTTTACAGGTGTTGGAGAAAGAACTAGAGAAGGAAATGACTTCTACCATGAAATGAACGATTCTAATGTTTTGGATAAGGTTGCCCTTGTTTATGGTCAGATGAATGAGCCACCATGAAACAGATTGCGTGTTGCAAGTACAGGCCTTACCATCGCTGAAAGTTTACGTGATGAAGGTCGTGATGTTTTATTCTTTGTAGATAATATTTATCGTTATACGTTAGCAGGTGTGGAAGTATCCGCGTTATTGGGTCGTATGCCATCTGCAGTAGGCTACCAGCCAACACTCGCTGAAGAAATGGGTAAGTTGCAAGAGCGTATTACTTCTACGAAAACAGGTTCGATCACATCTGTTCAAGCAATTTATGTGCCCGCAGATGACTTGACAGATCCATCTCCTGCAACAACGTTTGCTCACTTAGATGCAACTGTGGTGCTTTCAAGACAAATCGCTGCTAAGGGTATTTATCCTGCGATTGATCCATTGGATTCTACAAGTAGACAGCTTGATCCTTTGGTCATTGGCCAAGATCATTATGATGTTGCTCGTGAAGTTCAGCGAATTTTACAGAAAGAAAAAGAGTTGAAAGACATCATTGCAATTTTAGGTATGGATGAGCTTTCTGAAGAAGATAGACTAACTGTTTATCGTTCAAGAAAAATTCAGAAGTTCTTATCTCAACCATTTTATGTTGCTGAAGTATTTACAGGTGCGCCCGGTAAATATGTGTCATTAGCAGATACAATCAAAGGCTTTAAAGCAATTATTTCAGGTGAATGTGATCATATTTCTGAGAATGCATTCTACATGGTTGGAAGCATTGATGAAGTTTTTGCAAAAGCAAAAGAAATGTCTTAAGAGGGATAAGCCCAATGAAGTTAACAATCGTCAGTTGTAGTAAAGAAATCTATGAAGGGAAAGTGACAGCAGTTTTTGCTAAAAGTCCCCAGGGTGCTTTTGAAATAAGACCAGGTCATGCTCACTTTTTAGCAGAGTTGGTCGAGTCTGATTTATATTATGAGACAGATGCGAATGTTAGAGAGGGTATCTTTATTAGTGGAGGCGTTCTTGAGGCAAGGCCTGATGAAGTTGTTATTGCTATTGATCAAGCAAAAACTGTTGATGAACTTAATCAAGCAAGTGCAGAAGAAAAAATGAAGTATTTACGTAGCGATCTTCAAAAGTCTTCAATTGATTATGCGGTTGTATTGTCAGAATTATCTGCCCTTACAGATCAAATTAGATTAATTAAAAGCATTAGAAAGAAAAAGTAGTTCATGATAGATCATGTCATTATCTTAGCTGGTGGAAAGGGTTCTAGAATGAGTTCTTCCAAAAGTAAACCAGTACATGACTTTGCTGGGAAACCACTAATACGCTGGGCATATGATCTTGCGAAACAGTGTAAACCTAAATTTATTCATGTGGTGCATGGTCAAAACAATCAAATTGAATTCGCACCGTTAATTCCAGACGCAACCATACGCTGGGTTTGTCAAAAAAAACCGAAGGGTACTGCAGATGCTCTAATGTGCGCACTTGATGGTATTGATAAAGGTCAGTTCTTAGTGATCTACGCAGACATGCCACTGGTAAACGTCAGCGACATACAGTCAATGCTTAACTTGCAAGGCGAGTTAAAACTCCTGTCTGTAAGACATGATAATCCATATGGGTATGGTCGATTGATTCGTGATGATCATGATAATCCTTCTGCTATTATAGAAGAAGTAGATGCAACGAATGAACAAAAAAAAATTCAAGAAGTTTTTACTGGAATATTAAGTGGCTCTGTCGAACAGGTTAAAAATTGGATCCAGTCATTGGATAATAAGAATAAACAAAAAGAATATTTGTTAACAGATATTGTTGCTAAAGCATACAAGGGTGAGCATTCAACTTATTCACACTGCTCTTATAACAGTGTCGCGTTCAGTGGTATTAACTCAATGGCAGAGTTAGTAAAACTCCAAAGAATTTATTATGAAGAAAGAGCGTATGCTTTTTTAAATAAGGGCGTTAAAATTTGCGATCCTGCACGTTTTGAGTGTCAGGGTGAAGTCGATATAGGGTATGATACTGAAGTTCGCCCAAATGTATCATTAACGGGCCCATGTAGCATTGGTTCAAATTGCTTTATTGGTGAGAATGCAGTTCTAAGTCATGTTCAGATGGGTGATCATGCATCTATAATGGCAAATTCTGTACTTGATCATACGTACCTTGCTGCACATTCAAAAGTAGGTCCATTTGCGTATTGTCGTAATGGCACTGTGATTGCTGATTATGCTGAAATTGGTTCTTTTGTTGAAACCAAGCAAGCGTACATTGGTCAGAGATCAAAAGCTAAGCATTTATCTTACCTTGGTGATGTTGATATTGGTAAGAACTGTAATATTGGTGCAGGTGTTATCGTATGTAATTGGGATGGCAAGAAAAAACACAAAACTGTTCTTGGAGACCATGTGTTTGTTGGTTCTGATAGTCAGCTAATAGCGCCGATTCACTTAGAAGATTATGCGTTTGTTGCTGCTGGCACATGTATTACAAAGAATGTACCTAAGCATAATTTATCTATTAGTAGAGCGAAACAACTCAATAAGCCAAGACCCTCAAAGATCTAAGCTTATTGTGTGTTATTGAATTAATTATTTTTGAAAATCGGCTAAGCATTCACTATTTTTTTGTGCATATTCCAATAGCTTTGCCTGAGCAGAAGTTTTATTTTTCTCTTTACCTAACCAAGCTGCCATACAAGGCTCTTGAAGTGCTCTTGCAAATGAGTAGCTTAAACGCCATGGTAGTAGGTCACCAATATTATTCATTTCTTGTAAGCATTGATTCGCGACATCAGCTGGAATGCCACCAGATAAGAAATTAATTGAAGGCACTGCTGCTGGTACGTGACGCATGAATGCATTTAAGGTATAGTGAGCTACTTCTTCAGGATTAAGAGCGTCTTTAGACTGTTTTCCTGGCGCAATCATGTTTGGTTTGAGGATCATGTACTCTAAGTCTACTCTGTGTCTCTTAAGCGCATTAAAGACGGCTTCTAAAGCAGCACTGGATGCGTGGTAACATTCATCAATTGAATGTGTACCATCATAAATAACTTCAGGTTCTACAATTGGAACGAAGTCATGTTTTTGGGCAATTGCAGCATATCTTGCTAATATTTCGGCATTAGTGTCTATAGCAAGTGAAGATGGTTTATGCGCACTGATGTCATATACACAACGCCATTTTGTGAATCTAGCACCTTCTTTTTTATAGTTCTCAAGTCTTTCACCCAAGCCATCGAGGCCTTCTGTGATTTTTTCTTGATCAGTGTTTGGCAGAGTTGTTAAACCCTTGTCAACTTTAATACCTATTTGCATGGATTGCATATGATCCGTCAGCTTGCCGTGAGGACCTGTTTGCGTCAAACTTTCTTCAAATAAAATAACGCCACCAATGTATTGGTTTAAATTAGGTGTCGAAAGTAATAAATGTCTGTAATCGTAGCGACTTTCTGGGGTGCTTTCTACATTTATTGCATTCAAGCGTTTTGTAATGGTGGGGGTGCTTTCATCTGCAGCTAGAATACCTCTACCTGGCAAAGTCAAAGCATCGATTGTGTTTTCAATCAGTGACATAATGGTTGCTCCTATTGGTTTTTTTATAGTGTATTAAAACAGCTCTAAGATGGCAAACATTTATCAAATGTTCGCTTGCCTACCTTCGCTGTTTCCGTAGCCAATTATATTTAAATCTTCATTTATTACTTCAGTATAAGGACTCTGTGTTTCTAAATTATTGAAAGGTTTGGTTTGGCCAGCAGCACCTGGGGTTGGTTTAGTAGACATATTTATGCTTTCCAAATAAGAGTCCTCTTTTTGAATCCATCTACTATATAAGATTTGGAAAGGGTTAAGTATAATACTCACACCTAAGTTGATTGTTTCAACTAACAGGTCAACAATTAAGGATAATGCAGGTTTAAATAAATAGAACAAACTGATTACCATACCTGTATCACAAACAATATCTATTTCATAATTTAAACAGGTACGAAAAAAAGTTACGGTTTCTGAATGCGAATAAGGAGGTATTTCGTCAATTGATTTTTCAGGATTAAAACCTATAATAACTGCGATAATTAAATTCAATATTGATAAAACAACATAACATAGAAAAACAAATAAGTTTTTAATTGTATCTACATTAAGATTTGTTAGAAGTTCTGAAAAATTAGGCTTAAGTTCTTTAGCTTTTGAATAAAAATAATAGCCAATATTTTCATTCCTATCTCTTAATGGCTTGATCACATAAGATAAACTTTTGACAAAAGTATCCACTGCTTTGCCCAGCATGTACTGAGAGTTCTTTTTAGCCTGCTTGGTTATTTTGTACACGTTTTTGTTGTAAAGAGGTGTTTTGTTGCGCTCATCTCTTTTGGGGATATGCGTATTTAAAAAGTCAGATAAAATATTAAAGATATTGTAATCATAATAGGTGAAAAGCAAAGATAGTCTGATGAATTCATATATATAACTTGCCACATAATAAGCGGAGTATCCAAAGACTATGTCGAACAATGTTGGCTTTTCACTATTGGGCATGAGTTTGTTTTTAAATGTTTCTAATTGATCTTTTAATATTTTGTTAAACTGCAATATCTCTCCCTTAAGGAAGTGATTAAATGCAATTATGTACCAATGTTTTGTTTCGGTATTATCTTCATATTTTGTTGCTGTAATAAGCATTTTGTGAAGCGTTTTATCTTTGACTTCACTATGTACTTTTGTTGAATCAAGATTGCTTCTACTACTAATCATTTCAATTGCTTTTAGTTTTAGTCGATATAACCCATTTGCAGCATTGTACATAAGTGTAAAAATGGATGGTGGATTAATTGCTATTCTTAGGTTTTTAAATGAGGTGTTAATTTGTGCAAAGAATGATGCTATATTCGCTATAAGTAAAGTGTTTATAATGTTTATTATAAAATAACTTCCATTAGCAAATATGCGTTTGTACCAACGAGACCCTTGCCATTTAGAGCTTTCCAGATAGGATTCAAACCTATAGCTGTGTTGCTCAAATTTTGACAACGCGTAATCAATCCCCTGAAAGAACATTTGGAAGACCGCAGTTGTTACATTTAAAAGGGAGTGCCCGACTGAATATATAACTATGCCTAAAAGGGCACTTATTAAATAAGGAATGATAGGATATATTGAAATTATTATGAGGAACGCATTAAGAAATTGAATCATTTTTTTCTCCTATTTTTTTGAAATCTTAACTAATTATGTTTTAAAAGTATAGTGATAATTATGTTTTGAATGAGTTTAATGCAATGTCTAGTTTCAGCAATAACTATAAATCTTTGTGAGGTATTTTATGAAAAAAAATTGCTTGTTTTACGGGGATTTTTTCTTGAAGCATAATAAATATGCATCATGCTTGTGAAGCATTAGATTAATATGTGGGATGATAATTAATTTGCTATTAAAGAAATATTAGTGATTTCGTATTCAATCTGACCTTTAGGTGTTTCAACTAGAACAGTTTCACCAACTTCCTTTCTTAAGAGTGCCCGAGCAATAGGAGAGGCAATAGAAAGCTTGCCTTTGGATACATTGGCTTCATACTCGCCTACGATTTGAAATTCAAAACTTTCCTCTGTATCAAGGTCTATCAGGCCTACAGTACAACCAAATATTACCTGACCTGTATCCTTAAGTTTGCTGATGTCAATAACTTCTGCTAAAGCAATTTGAGTTTCTAAGTTAGCAATCCTTTCTTCATTTAGTCTTTGCTCATCTTTCGCTGCATGATATTCGGCATTTTCTTTAAGGTCGCCATGTTCCCTTGCTTCACCAATGGCTTTAGATACTTGACTACGCTTTTCTTTTAGTATGATAAGCTCTGCTTTGATTGCTTCGTAGCCCAATGTTGTGATAGGAAACTTCTTCATTTTGTTAATTAGCCTTTTTTAGATGTTGCTTTAAAGTATTTAATGCGCCAGCTTCAATTTGTCTGACCCTTTCAAGAGAAATATTTAAATCCTTTGACAAATCAGATAGCGTTTTCTTTTTGTCTTCAAGCCATCTTGATTTAATAATTAAAGCACTTCTTTCGTCAAGTATTTCAATTGCTGCTTTTACAATGGCTAGCTCATCTTGTGAATGGGCTAGGCTATTTTCTGGTGCGTATGTTTTATCGCCAATCACAGTATAGCTTTGGTGTTCTATGTTGAACTCTTCATGGTTTGGTTGTTCATCAAGTAAAGATGTGTCCTTGCTGTACAGTCTTGATATCATAGTAAGGACATCTTTGACTTTAACGTTTAGTGTATCTGCAACGTATTTGGCATCTTCGTCGTCAAACCAGTTTTTTTGCATGCTTCTTAGCTTGAAAAATAGTTTGCGTTGAGCTTTTGTTGTCGCTATTTTGACCATTTTGCAATTTTCAATTACAAAGTCATTTATTTTTGATTTTATCCAGTAGATAGCATATGTGGCTAATCTAACATTTGCCTTTGGGTCAAAGCGTTTGATAGCCTCAAGAAGCCCAACATTGCCTTCTTGAATGAGGTCTGACAAGCCTAGATTGTAACCCGAATATCTTTTGGCAACATGAACAACAAAGCGAAGATGAGACATTACCAATGATTTGGCAGCAGAAATATCTCCAGCCGTCATTTGCTCAACCAAGATCTTTTCTTCTTCAATGCTCAGCATTTGTATGCCATTAACATATTTTATGTATGCCTCAATAGAGCCCAGAGGAATAGCTTGAGGAAAAATCTGGGATTTCTTTAAGGTTAAATCTTTAATCATCGATTAAATATTAGCATGTCATTAAAAAAAAAGCTACTAACCGCGATGATCTTCTGGACTTAGAGAATTTTAATGTTATGCTAGTCTGGTGTTATTTATTTAATTAATTATTTCTGTTGGCTATGAAGGATTTTATAAAATTATTATTAATTTCGGTGTTGACCGTATTATGGCTTTCTGTTGCAACTGCAAAAATTGCATCCAATAATGTGAAGCTTACTGATTCTCCGGTGCAAGCATATATTGCACCAGCTCCGCCTGCAGGAGCTGATTTTCTAAAGCCTAAAGAAACAATCGTTGGGTTTTTACAGAGGCATGGTGCTTCAAAGTCGCTGGCGCAAAGTTTATGGAAGTTGCCAAGGTCGAAGCAAAGATTGTTGACAGATGTTCAAATTTCTCAGCCTATTGTTTGTTATAAATCAAGCAATAAATTCAATGCATGTCACATAGTTGCTGGCAAAAGCTTAATATCTGTTGTTAGGCTTGGCGATCAACTTTCAGTTGAAAAAAAAGCATTAGATGTCACAAAGTCAGTTGATTATGGTGAAATTAATATTAAAGCGAGCATTTTCCAAGATGGGCGTAAAAAAGGATATGATGCTCAATTACTAAATGAGATCAATACAGCACTGAGGTCGGTGTTGCAGGATGGTAAGCTTGTTCGCAAAGGTGATCGAGTGGAGTTTTTATTTGAGCGCAAGCGTATGGATCATGGTGTTGAGATGCTTGGGCATGTAGTGGATGTATTGTACACCGGCGCCAAGCAAAAAATTCATTTGACACGATATAGTGGAAAAAGCAAAAATTTCTATGATGAAAACGGTCGTTCAGCAACAATTTCCTTTATTAAGTACCCAGTCCATTTTTCCCACATTAGCTCACCTTTCTCTAAGGGGCGTAAACACCCAGTCTACGGGATTGTAAAGCCACACCATGGAGTTGATTTGGCGGCTAAGATGAAGACAATGATCAAGGCTACTGCGCCAGGAAAGGTTACTTATGCCGGGGTTAAGGGTGGCTATGGTAATACAATCATTGTTCAGCATGATGATGACTATAAGACCTTATATGCCCACATGCACCATTTTGCAAAAAATATTAAGGTTGGTAGTTATGTTCATGCAGGTGGCCTTATTGGATATGTTGGTTCAACTGGTGTTTCTACTGGGCCACATGTTCATTATGAAATTAGAAAGCACAATACGCCGATTGACCCAGTGAATTCAATTTTACCAAGGTTATCTAAGCTTGGCCCACAAGAATTGAAAATTCATAAGCAAGAGCAGGCCAAATGGGATATGTTAAGGCTTAGTTTTTCTGATTCAGTTTAGATATATTGGCCTAAAGAAGTCATAACTTTGGCATTGAGCTGCATAAACGTTTTTAATGAGCGATGCATTTCTTTGTTTGTAAACGATTTTGCATTTTTGGCATGTTCGATTTCCTCCGCTAGCATTATATTTAAAATTTCTAAAGAGATTGTGTCGCTCCATGGCATGAGTTGAAGGTGCTTTTCTAAATGTCGTGCAACCTGGAGTTCAGTTTCTTCTAAAAATAAAGCATTATATTCATCGCCTGTAATGCTGAGTATGATGCTTAATATGAGCGCTCCTGAAAACCATGTTGGGATAATTATGCTTGGGTTGGAGTGCAGTCTTTCTAATGCATCATGGCACCAAACGAGGTGGTCAACTTCTTCAGATTTGGCATGTGACAAGGTTTTTTTTAAATCTTTTT